>NZ_JAKZEQ010000021.1:0-57830 GCF_022549155.1 Lactiplantibacillus sp. ME-2 | reverse complement strand
ACAGACTGCCATTGAAAGATTCCGGGCTTGTTCGGATTAAACTTGTAATTTGCCCATTCGATTTGGTCCAAATCAATAAATGCCCATTGTTAAGTTGTTTGAAAATGTGGGAAGTTGGCCGCGTTGTATACCACCGAATATTACCATCCGCATCCATCCCGAACGATAAGTTTTTAGACTGCTTGCTCCCAGAGATCGTCGTCCGAACCATAAATGTCAGCTTCGAATTACCAGTCCCTAAGACCATTTTTTGTTTGTTAGCCTTCTTAACGTTGATCTTAAAATCGGTCAACGCCGATGGTAACTTCGCCGTTTTCAGTCGGATCGTCTTGGTCGTCGACGTGCCATTCTTATAAGTCACCTTAATCTTGACCTGGTTATTCGTGTTGGCGTATAACCCCAGCACGGTCAAATCATGACTCGTTGTGTACTTATTGACCGTATTAGAAATTGAAGTCTTACTACTCTTGCCGACCACCGTATAACTGACCTTGGCCGCCTTGCTCGTCTGGAAAATCACCTTAGCGGATAACGGAGACACCCCATATGGGTTAACCTTCGTGTACATGTTATTAACGGTATAATTCTTATTGGCGACCGCCTTCTTCAGCGTCGCCGTCTCACTCGACTGGGCCTTAATCTCAGTCTTGACTAGCCGCGTGTTGATGTCCTTCTTCGTTGCACTCGCCGAACGTACCTTACTAGTGGTCGTTGTCGTTGCAGTTGACTGATGATATTTGTAATACCCAAAACCACCGCCAATCGCGACAATCACAACGACAATTAGTGCAATCAACCAATTTCGCTTTTTCATTTACCTTTCACCGACCCTATCTCACTATTTTTTCTGACGCCAATTAATTCCTCACGACTGCTACTCCAACGGCATGCCCATTTTGTCAGCCAGAATATTAGGCTCACGCCGCTGATACTGGCGGTCTAACCTTCCCGTGGCAACCCACGTGACCGACACAGAATGACTAACAATTGCCATGTCGAACCGAATCAGTTCAGTTTATATTAAATTTATTATACTTAATCTACTGCCGTCGCAGCCAATACTTGCGCCTGCATTTGCTCAATGACTTGTCCAACTGTCACTAGATCCGGGACAAATGCCCCACTTGCTAACGGATGACCGCCGCCATTGAACGCTTTTGCGACCGCATTGACATTGATTGCTTTCGACCGAAAATGTACGCGGTATTGCCCCTGTGGAGTTTCAATGAAGAACAACCAAACTTTGACCGTCGTCAGGTTACCGGGCAACGGGACAAGCGCATCCTCATCGCCATATTCCAGACTCAAGTCACTAAATATCCGTTGTGGTAAGACAACGTGTGCCAGACCACTTGGCTCAATAGTTTGTTCACTCAGGACGTACCCATACAACTTGCTGAGTGCTGGCGTTAAGTCCATTTCGTGGTGACTAATAGTGGCAATATCAATGTCCGTTGCCGCGAGTGCACTAGCAATCTTCAGAGTTCGAGTGGACGTCTCAGGAGTTGAAAAGCGCACCGTATCGCCGATAATTCCGGCATATAGCTTGGTTGCAACGGCCGCCGTCACTGTAAAACACCCCGCTTGCGCCAACTCATAAATCATCTCCGAGCAACTGCTATAAGTTTCATCGACCCAGTTCAGTTGCCCATAGGGATCGTGATTCGGGTGATGGTCGATTTTAATCACAAAGGCACCTGTTGGCAACTCCCCAGCTAGGCGCTCATGGTTAGCACAATCTACGGCAATGACTAAGTCCGTTGCTTGGGGGGTCACTAACTGCTCATCGGTTGTATCGATCCACGCCAAATGGCCCGGAACTGGGGCCATCGCCACAACAAGTTTCTCCGGGTAAGCCGCTTTGAGCAAGGCGACTAGTCCAAATTGTGCCCCGATTGCATCGGGATCCGGATTCGTATGACGATAGACCAAGATTCGGTCCATTTTCACAATCGATTTTGTGATGTCAGTAATGATTGCATTAGTTTTCATTTGCAGTAACCAAACTGACATAATGGTGTTCCGCCAAGTAATTCAATACTTGTTGGACGGAAGCGGTCAGTGGTTGTTTGGACGTGTCAATCGTAATCTCAGGATCGATAGGTGCTTCGTATGGTGCATCGATGCCTGTAAAGCCCGTGATTTCACCACGACGCGCCTTCGCGTACAATTGTTTCACATCTCGTTGTTCACAAACTTCAAGCGGCGTGTCGACGAACACTTCAATAAACTCATCGACCTCAAGGTTCGCCCGCACTTTATCACGGTCGGTCCGATATGGTGAAATGAAAGCTGTCAACGTAATCACGCCAGCATCGACAAATAGTTTGGCAACTTCGCCGATTCGGCGAATATTTTCTTCACGGTCTTCAGCTGAGAAGCCTAAATTCTTATTCAAGCCAAAGCGCATATTATCGCCGTCTAAAACGTAACTACCAACTTGTTGGTCAAATAATGCTTTTTCAACGGCATTCGCAATCGTCGACTTACCGGAACCGGACAGGCCAGTAAACCATAAAACCACACTCTTATGATGGTTCAGCGCTTGCCGTTCGGCCTTGCTAACTTGCGATTGATGCCAAGTAATATTATCTGATTTTACCATGCTTAGACCTCCTGTTGCTGTTCACGTTTACGCTTCAACCCGTCGATGAGGACCCGGGCAACTTCGGGACGTGAAACTTCCTTTGGTGGTACAACACCATCAGCCAGCATCTTACGCACCTTCGTCCCGCTTAATGAGATGTGATCTTCGGCACCGTGTGGGCAAGTCTTCTGCGTTGCCATTGAACCACACTTTTTGCAGTAGAAGGAATTATCGAATTTGAAGAAGTGCATGCCCATCTCATCTTCGACCGAAGTGATTAATTCTTGGGCTTCATAGGTTCCGTAATAGTCACCCACACCAGCATGGTCACGACCGACGATAAAGTCAGTACAACCATAGTTTTTACGAACGATTGCGTGTAAGATGGCTTCCTTAGGACCAGCATACCGCATCGCGGCTGGATAAATGACCAACCGAACACGGTCTTCTGGATAGTAATACTTCAGAATCGTCTTATAGCTTTCCATCCGAACGTCTGCTGGAATATCATCCGCCTTGGTCTCACCAACCAATGGATTTAAGAATAACCCATCGACGTTTTCCAAAGCTAATTTTTGAATATATTCATGCGCCCGATGAATTGGATTCCGTGTCTGGAACCCAACGATCCGCTTCCAGCCGAGGTCATGAAACATCTTCCGAGTTTCTAATGGTTCCATATAATAATCACTAAAAGCACCATGATCTGGCTTATGCAACAATTTAATTGCGCCACCCAAGTAGACGTCACCATTGGCATACAAACGTTTAACACCTGGATGGGCTTCGTCGGTGGTCTTGTAGACGTTTTGGGCTTCCAATTGCTTGTCTGGAACAAACTTATCTTCAACTTGCATCGTGCCATAAATGACGCCGTCAGCGCCCTTCAAAGCAATCTTAGTATTCAATTCAATCTTATCAGCATCCGCTTGGGACACACCCAGCGTAATTGGTACACTCCAGATAACGCCACTCTTCAAGTGCATCGTGTTGACCACTGAATGGTAATCATCACTGACCATGAAGCCAGTCAGGGGGCTAAAACCACCAATCCCAATTAATTCCAAGTCTGAGATATTCCAATTATTGATGGTTAAACTTGGCAGCTGCTCAGCAGCCTGACGCGCTGCTTCACTAAAATCTTCTAAATTAACTAACTTACCACCATGAGCTTTAATTCCGTACACTGTTTGCATATTGATCACCTTTCACGTTTAAAATTTCATCATAATTAAGACTTACAAAATGGTTCAATGCGGCTTGCTGTTGTTCATCCTGACTCGCACGTCGACACAACGCTGTTAAAGTTGCCGCCACCTCATCCATGTCTAGCGGGGTCCGCAGCTTGAACGTTTCGTCCGGCTGTTCGTCTCGTAATGGTGCTGCCTTAGTCGGTTCAGCAGCAATAAAAGCCGTCACCGCACTTTGCGACGCAGGGGTTCCCAGTTCGTCAGCCATCAGGACCAAGTATGGTGGCTGTTCAACCGCGTGCAACGTCCGTACTAAATGTTGAATCGCTAATCGGCGCTCACGTTCATCAATGATGGCTGTTAAGTCATCTGCAATCACCACGTTGTGCGTATCCGCACCTAACTCGGCACTGACCGTCGTTAACATTTCAACGATTTCATTGTTTTTAGCATCCCCAATCCCCCATAACGTCTCGCGTTTCGCGTTTTTACGGAGATAATTATTCAGGACTTCCTTTTGCTCGACCACTAAATAGTCCAAGGGGTACGTCTGAATGGCAATCGTATTATTATTCAACCGTTCGCTCAAGTCTTCAGCAACCTCATGACTGTCAGCTTCTGTGCCGACCATCTTGACTTGATCATTTCGTAAAGTCGTGTTGACCTGATCAACTTGGGCCTGATTTTCGCCGAATACAAAGAACGTTTTGCTATTGATCTTGACGTTAAAGTCCCGATATAAAGCGCCATACTTGGCTAAATACTCATCAGTCATCTCGTCGATGCGCTGTTGAAATTCAGCCGAGGCAAAGTAATCCGGGTCAGCCGCAGCTTGACGGCCTAGTAAGTAAAGTGCCTTAACATCGGGTTCCACGTCCGTTCGAGCTTCAAAATCAGCTAAATTTTCACCGCTATCACTCTTTTGGAGTGCTGGATCGATGAAGTCATCGATTTGCGCTTGGAGGGCCGCCTCGTCGCTCGTCCACGGTAAGTTAAATTGGGTCGCGATTCGTTTCAACGTCGTCAACGTCTGACCAAACAAATCTTCGTACGTGACTAAAATGCGGTGCTCACGGTCGGTATCACGTAATGAAAGCAACGTCCGGACTTGCCACTGACGCATTGCGAGCGTGGTATCACGGTGCCAGGCGCGCTCATTCGAATTGACCACGTCCATCGGATTACGTAGCAAGACGATCTCAGCCGGCTGAACCTCAACGTCAGCCAAAATACGTTGCCACAATTCGATATAATCATTCATCCGTGGGTCTTTAATCGCCAGATATTGTTCATTCTCAAAAAAGTTTCGTAGATACGTGGTTAACGCCGCCCGGTCCTTTTTAATCTTCGGGCTATCATAGTAACCCTTGAAGGCTGGCCGGTACCGGATGCGACTTCCAAGTGACTTGTGAATATTGATAACATCTTTATTTTCAAAATAACCTTTCGGATTGATCCGCTTACTAGGTGCCAACAGGTTATCAGTCCCGAGAGAAATGCCCATCAAATTAACACACTTAGTCATTACCGATGTTCCGGAACGGCCACTCCCAAGAATTAATACGGCCTGCTTCGTTTGTTGACGGTGATTAAACAATCGTTGCCATAAGCTTTGACTCATTCTTCATCATCCTAATCATTATTATTTATTTGATCTTTGGTACTTCGCTAGTGGGCTCACCAAATATACTAGCAAGTTAATTGTGAAAATAAGTACCCTTAACTCGAAAAAAATATGATGATTTCATGAAATTTAGTGCTTTTAGCAAGTACGCACCCGGTAATCTGCTGGGTGTAGATTAGGACATTTCCCCACAGTTTTGATGAAATATTCAAATTTTAGGACTATTAAAATCCCTTTATACCAGTGCATTGATTACCAAAGCACCTGATTTCACTCAATATCGTCAGCACCCTTAACCAACTTAATCCTCAATTGAATGCTTGGCGCAACGCCCCTGTTATGAAGGCCTAAAATGTCAACCCAACCATGTGGGAGCTGCGTTTCAACCCTATTCACCAGTTCAAGCGGTCGGAATCCGACAACGGTTGCTGGCAAAGACTAGTGGCTGTTCACACCGCGTTTCCTACTTGCCTGGCTCCAAATAGCGTGTGCGTCACATTACGCCTTGAATATGTGCAAAAAATTAAAAAATGATTTGACTAAATTAGAAATTGGTGGTATTTTCTAATCAATCATAAAACATGTAAACGTCCTGAAGAGGAAAGTAATCATCGCTACCCGTGCAGTGAGTTTGGAATAGTGCAAACCAAACCGGAAGACGATTGATGAAAAATGGCCTCCAAACGGCACCACTGAGCTTTTGCCAGGTGATGACAGTTAGCTACTGTTAATAAGCTTCCGTATGAAACGTACGGATTGAGGCCAATATCGTGAGGTGTTGACAAATTAAGGTGGTACCGCGAACGGCAACTTCGTCCTTTAATCAGGATGAGGTTGCCGTTTTTTCGTTTAAAATAATTTGCTAAATATAAGGAGTGGGTTTTAATGACAATTATTAATAGTAACTTGGGGTATCCACGTTTAGGTGAACATCGTGAATGGAAGCACTTATTGGAACACTTTTGGAAAGGACAATTAGACAACGTGACCTTTCACGCCACTGCTAAAAAATTACGCCTAGCTAACTTGAAAAAGCAACGCGACTTGGGAGTGGACTATATTCCGGTCGCAGACAATTCGGATTACGATCACGTTTTAGATACACTAGTCGCATTCAACGCGATTCCAAGTCGCTTTGGTCACTTCGATCACCAGTTGGACTTGCCCGACTACTATGCAATTGCCCGTGGAACTGATACCGCCGTGGCGGCCGAAATGACAAAGTGGTTCAATATCAACTATCACTACATTGTTCCTGAATTCGATGACGTGTCTTTTAAGTTATTAGATAATCGCTGGCTACGCTACTACCAAGAAGCTAAGCAAGAACTTGGCATTGATGGTAAACCAGTCATTCTGGGTCCCATCTCTTTCCTTAAACTGGGTAAACGTCACGGACAGTACTTGGATGACGCCGCCGTCAACGAACTATTACCGCAGTTATTACCGCTTTACCAACAAGTGTTTGAAGAATTAGCGACAGCTGGCGCAAAATGGATTCAATTGGATGAACCGACCCTAGTCAAAACAACGACGGTTGCGGAACTCGCACCTTATCAAACTGCACTTGAACATTTGCATGCGGCTGTCCCATCCTTAAAAATCGAGCTCCAAACTTATTTTGACAGTCTTGATCAGTACGACCAAATCGTGACCTGGCCAATCCAAGCACTTGGACTGGACCTAGTACACGACCATGGTGAAAACCTGGCGCACTTGGTCGACCACGGCTTCCCAACTGACAAAATTCTCGCAGCTGGCATTATTGATGGACATAACGTCTGGGCTAGTGATCTACAAGCAAAACTTGCATTAGTTCAACAGTTACGGCAAATCGTGACCGATGATCAGTTATGGCTCCAACCGGCCAACTCATTATTACACGTTCCCATTACCACCAAAAATGAAACCAAGGCTGACCCCGTCTTACTGGGCGGCCTGGCCTTTGCGGACCAGAAATTGGCAGAATTGCATACCTTAACCGTGGCAGCCAATCAGGGGGTTGCCGCTGTTCAAGCAGTTTTTGACCATAATCAGGCCAACTTGACCGCCCTCAACCAGTCCAGTCACCGCAACAACCAGTCGGTCCGCGCCGCTGAAGCGCAACTGAGCAATCAAAAATTCGAACGCCAGGCGCCATTTGCGACCCGGATTAAGTTACAACACGACCGGTTACACCTACCCCTCCTGCCAACAACAACGATTGGGAGCTTTCCGCAAAGTGCGCAAGTCCGAGCAAAGCGAGCAGCATGGCGCAAGGGTAATTTAACCGATGCCGATTACCAGGCATTCCTGCATGCTGAAACCAAACGATGGATCAAGCTGCAAGAAGACCTCGGCCTCGACGTCCTGGTTCACGGTGAATTTGAACGCACTGACATGGTCGAATACTTTGGTCAAAAACTGACTGGCTTCTATGCGACCCAAAATGGTTGGGTCCAATCATACGGTTCACGAGGCGTCCGGCCACCCGTTATCTTTGGGGATGTCGCTTACACGGAACCAATCACCGTTGCTGAGTCCGTTTACGCGCAAAGTCTAACCGACCAGCCGGTTAAAGGCATGTTGACAGCACCACTGACCATTATCAACTGGAGTTTTGTTCGCGACGATATCCCTAGGGCGCAGGTTCAAAATCAGATTGCTTTGGCCCTCCGGCAAGAAGTTCAAAACTTGGAAAAAGCTGGTATTAAGATTATTCAAGTTGATGAACCAGCACTTAGGGAAGGTTTGCCACTCAAGCAGCGCCATTGGCAAACCTATTTGGATGAAGCAGTGTACTCATTTAAGATCACCACGACCGGCGTGCAAAACGACACTCAGATTCATACCCATATGTGCTACTCTAACTTTGCCGATATCATTGATACCATCAAAGCCCTTGACGCAGATGTCATTTCGATTGAAACGTCCCGTAGCCATGGGGAGATTATCAGTGCTTTTGAACAAACCGGGTACGATCAAGAAATCGGTCTGGGGGTCTATGACATTCACAGTCCACGCGTACCGAGTGTTGCGGAAATTGAAGCCAACATCCAACGCGCATTACGCGTTATCGACGCCCGGCAATTCTGGATCAATCCTGACTGTGGCCTCAAAACCCGGCAAGAATCAGAAACCCTAGCAGCCTTAAAGAACATGATTGCTGCGCGCAACGCGATCCAGGCCCAACTGACCACTAGCATCCACTAAGGAGGTGGCTTGAATGAAGTTTAAACAAGCACTCCAGCAACGGGTCCTCGTTGCCGATGGCGCAATGGGCACCCTTTTATATGGTAACTATGGCATCAATTCGGCTTTTGAAAACCTGAATTTGACGCATCCCGACACGATTTTACGCGTTCACCGATCGTACATTCGGGCTGGTGCCGATATTATTCAAACCAACACCTACGCTGCGAACCGCCTAAAGTTGACCCGGTATGATTTACAAGACCAAGTCACCACCATCAATCAGGCCGCTGTGAAAATTGCAGCGACCGCACGGGAACACGCGGATCACCCCGTTTACATTCTGGGAACGATCGGTGGACTAGCCGGCGATACCGATGCAACTGTTCAACGGGCGACACCAGCAACGATTGCTGCCAGCGTGACTGAACAACTTACCGCCCTTCTAGCCACCAACCAGTTAGATGGCATCTTGCTCGAAACATATTATGATTTGCCAGAACTACTCGCCGCGTTAAAAATCGTGAAGGCCCATACTGACTTGCCCGTCATCACGAATGTTTCAATGTTAGCCCCCGGCGTCTTACGAAACGGTACGAGCTTCACTGATGCCATCGTCCAACTCAACGCTGCCGGCGCCGACGTAATCGGCACGAACTGTCGCCTGGGACCTTACTATTTAGCTCAGTCATTTGAAAACTTGGCGATTCCAGCTAACGTCAAACTAGCCGTTTACCCAAACGCTGGCTTGCCTGGCACTGATCAGGACGGTGCGGTGGTCTACGATGGTGAACCAAGCTATTTCGAAGAATATGCCGAACGTTTTCGTCAGCTCGGTCTGAACATTATTGGTGGTTGTTGTGGGACCACACCTTTGCATACCAGCGCAACCGTCCGCGGTCTAAGTAATCGCAGCATCGTTGCTCATGACCAGCCGGCTACAAAACCACAGCCACCAACGCTTGTCACGACAAAGAGTCAGCACCGGTTTCTGCAAAAAGTTGCGACCCAAAAAACGGCGTTAGTCGAACTCGATCCACCCCGCGATTTTGATACGACTAAATTTTTCCGGGGTGCTGAACGATTAAAAGCCGCTGGTGTCGATGGCATTACACTGTCTGACAATTCGTTAGCAACGGTCCGGATTGCTAATACGACGATTGCGGCGCAGCTCAAGTTGAACTACGGCATCACGCCGATCGTGCACTTGACGACCCGCGACCACAATCTAATCGGCTTACAATCAGAGATCATGGGTCTACACAGCCTGGGTATTGAGGACATCTTAGCTATCACTGGCGATCCGGCCAAACTCGGTGATTTTCCGGGAGCCACTTCGGTCAGCGATGTGCGCTCCGTTGAACTGATGAAGTTGATCAAGCAATTCAATAGCGGCATCGGACCAACGGGTAAGTCGCTTAAAGAAGCCAGTGACTTTCGGGTCGCAGGCGCCTTTAATCCTAACGCTTATCGCACTTCCATATCGACCAAGTCAATCAGTCGGAAGTTAAGTTATGGTTGTGACTACATTATCACCCAACCCGTGTATGATCTTGCAAATGTTGACGCTTTGGCGGATGCTCTAGCGGCTAATCACGTGAACGTGCCAGTGTTCATTGGTGTTATGCCACTCGTCTCACGGCGTAATGCTGAATTCCTACACCATGAAGTCCATGGCATTCGGATTCCAGAACCTATCTTGACACGCATGGCAGAAGCCGAACAAACCGGAAACGAACGGGCAGTGGGCATTGCCATTGCAAAGGAATTGATTGATGGTATCTGTGCGCGCTTCAACGGCGTTCACATCGTCACACCGTTCAACCGCTTTAAAACGGTCATTGAATTAGTCGATTACATCCAACAGAAAAACTTAATTAAAGTACAATAAAAGAAACCGCCGCCAACACCTACTTTCATGCTAAAATTAGACATGAATTGTAAATGTGGAGGCGGTTTTGTCATGTACTTATTAGGGCACATTATTGGTTGGCTATGGCTCATGCTGACGGTTGCGATTGGTCTCAGTCGTCACTCAGTCAAATCAGCCAATCGCTTTTTGATTCTTAGTCGCATCGGGTACCTGCTAATTATCATCACTGGGGTGGCCTTGGCAATCAGAACCTTATCAGGCAACTGGTGGTTGACCTTGCTAAAAGTGATACTCGGTCTTGGCACGATTGGCCTCATTGAAGTGGCCTTTGCCCGCAAGCAGGAAAGTCATTTGAACTCTGGACTTGTCACCCTACTCGTCTGCGGCACCTTACTAACGATTATTTGTGGCATCGGCTTGCACTGGCAATTGACGGGAAACTTGATTTAAACCATCAATGTCGTTGAAATTACTGCCTAACGATCCAAAGTGATGCTATCAAAAAAACAAGTCGTCCGTTAGGGGACGACTTGCTTGCCTGATGCCAATTAATTGTTACGATCACTCAATCGTTTCATGATTTGCTGGCGCATTCGCATTTTCTGGTTGCTTTCCATAAAAATCAGCCGCGACGTTCCATAGTTAAAGAGTCCCACGAGAACCTGGTCGATGATTTTAACAAGTAGGGGTGCCCAGAACAACAACGAAATGCCGACGAACATGAGGAAAGTATCGAAAAAATATGATAAGCCTCGTGTCAACATGAAACTAATGAACTCGCGACACCAGTGCCAAAAGTCTTGCGATTTGGACTGAAAGACCACCGCTTTGTTGGTAAAAAAACTAAACAAAGTTGCTAGCACCCATGCGATTGTGTTGGAAAATAAATAGTGTTCCGCCAAGACTGAGTGTAGCACCCAGAATACCAAGACGTTCACCAGCGCGGCCATAAAGCCAAACAGTGCGTATTTCCAAAAATATTGATATTGATGGTAGATTTTAATCAACCACTGCACGCCGTTCGCCACCGTTTCTTCTAGCTCAAAAATATTATACAATAGCAATATCATACCTTGTTATCGGCCCCCTGACAAGCTCAGCCGTTAAATTGGCGCTTAGTGGGCTGGTCGCTTATACTTAAACTAATCTGCAATTCTTTTTGGAGTGAATTATTTATGAGAACTTATTTATTTATTGCCGGGCTGATCTTAGCCTGTCTAATTTTAATCATTATCTTAATTGCGGTGTTAGTCCATCTCCACCATGTCAATCAGGCGGCGGATAAACAGGCCGCGTTGCTTAAATCAATTCGGCAGCGCCTCGTTCATCAAACTTTGACCAATCAGGAACAAGACCGTCAAATTACCAAGTTGCAGACTCAAAATAACGGTTTTCGGAATCGCTTGAATCAAGCCGTTCCCCATCCGGTGGCGGTTCCTCAGACGCGCCGGATCAACGCTAATTCGCGTGCAATTTTCCGCTCATACGTCATTGGTTTAGATTACTACCAAAAAGAATTTGAAGCCGCGCTGGCCGATGCGAGTGCCCGAGGTTACTTTAAACCTTATGGTGGCTATAATGATTCTGGTCTGAAAGCAGATTATCTCTATGCCAAGAAGTACCGTGTCGACGCTAACGCTAACATCGGTGAAATTCAGTTAGTTGAAGAAGTTGATGGTGCTGAGCGATCCGTACGGGTTGAACTAAAAGTTGCGGAGCATGGCTATACCATCGGCTATCTGCCGAAAAAGCAGGTCGACGAAGCCTTCAACGTGATCGACATTTACGCTAACTCGGTCATGACCCTCTCCTCCAAAACTAATTTAACTGGTGGTGAATGGAAGATGGCGATCGATGCTGTCGATGAAATGCAGTACCTGAATGATCCCAACGCTCAAAATCGGGCCCTTCCCGATTACGGTGCCATTGACACCCCCTTAAAAATCAAGACCGGTAAAAAGTCCTACTTCCTCCAATTCACCTTATATGAAATGGAAATCAGCAATGATGAGATTCCATTGTATAGTTTAGTCGACACAGTCGACGGTCAACGTGGCTCGATTGTTGAAGTCGATGCTGGTCCGATCTCATATGTGATCGACGTCCAAGCTGGGCCACAGACTGGGTCCAAGATTACGGTCATTCCTGAACAAATTGACCGCGTCATTTGGGTCCCTAACTGGAAATAGGTCAATCACCGTTATCAAGTGAGGTTATTTTAATGAAAAAATTAATCTTAGTGATCCTGTTACTTCTGTCAATCGGTGTGATGACCATCGTTGATTCGAACATCATCCGACAAGCCCCTTATCCGAGCTTGTCCCAAGAACAAACGAAATAAGGAGGTCCGAACGTGACCCGGGCAATTTTAATCAGTTTCTGCGCCCTATTCCTTTTAGCAGGCTGCACTTCCCAAGCTGAGCCAAGTATTTCCACTAAGCAAGCGAACTCAGTTGCAGCCGCTAACCGCGCGGAGCAAACTAGTCGTGCCAATGCAGCGGCTGATGCTAGTGCTAAGAAGCAATCTGGTGACCATTATCAAGCTGCTGACGACCATATCACTAGCGCAACTAGTGCAGTGGCCGCCGTCGGGCAAGTGCTCAACGATCCCAAGCAACAAACCTTTGGTGTCGTACCAACTGCCAATCAAGATGCACACGGCCACCACTATTATCAGGTCGATGCTTATCAGAAAACGGCTAATGGCGGCCGGGGGCATTATCTGAATAGTTACTTTGTTTATTTAGATGGTAGTATCACGACCAAACAAGCAAATTAATAAACAGACAAGTTGTCACCCATTCAAGCAGTGTCGTTGAACCTGCTGGGATGGGTGACTTTTTGGATGCATTTTTTGCCGGTAGTAATTTCAGTATTTCGGCGTACAGTTATTCCATGCTAATTAAGGCCAGCCCCAGTAACTAAGCAACCAATTTGCAATTACAATTAATATCAACTGCATAAATATAGAAAAAGGTTTATTTTTTTGTTACTTTTCGCTATAATGGATATTGTTGTTAAAGCAACTGCCCCAGTGGCGGAACTGGCAGACGCGCAGCGTTCAGGTCGCTGTATTGGAAACAATGTACAGGTTCGAATCCTGCCTGGGGCATAATTAGTCTATGAGCAATAAAAGAGCCACGGTAAACACTTATTTACTGGGCTCTTTTATTTTGTGAATTTTAACAAAGTAGTGCCTTTGCAAAGATTTTTACGCATTTCTTCAATAAGGATGAATTCATAATAATTTTGCTCAACCGATAAGTGCTGGTCCACCTCACCTATCCGTTAGACACACTAACCACGGCAAACGGGCCGTAGCTCCCATTGTTAGGGGAACTATGGCCTTTTACTAACGGTTAAATAATTGTTGGTCACAGTAGAACCTTCACCAACGCTTCAGAAACTGAGGCGATTAATTTCTGAAAATCCACAAAAAGTCCTATGCAACCCACGATTTTAGTGTATACTAGATATGTTGACGAAAAGTTAACGTGATGGCGGTAGTGGCGAAGTGGTTAACGCACCGGATTGTGGCTCCGGCACGCGTGGGTTCGATTCCCACCTACCGCCCTTCTAAAAAAGCACGTGCAATTGCACGTGCTTTTTATTTAATCAAATTTTCTAATCACGCCTTCAGCCAAGCCTTCAAAGCGGCTCCAGTGCGTGAAGTGGGCACGTCAACTGCTGCTCGTGGGGTTCCGCTATACTGAATTCGACCGCCATACTGACCAGCATCCGGCCCCACATCGATCAACCAATCGGCCTGGCTAATTACCGCCAGATTATGTTCGATAATAATCAACGAGTTACCAGCGGCCACTAAGGCATCGAATAATTTTAATAAGCGTTGTGTGTCTTGCAAATGCAGACCGGCAGTCGGTTCATCTAACAAGTACACCGTTCCCTGCTTGCCTAGCTCAACCGCCAGCTTCAACCGTTGCAGTTCACCACCCGACAAAGTGGTGAGCGGTTGCGCCAATGTTAGGTAACCCAAACCGACCCGGTCTAAATTCTTCAATGGCTGAGCCACTTTGTCCATCGTGGCAAAAAAAGCTAACGCCGCTGTGACTGACATCTGGAGCACGTCGGCAATCGTCTTACCCTGGTAAGCATAGCTGAGCGCCGTTTCATTATACCGCTGCCCATGACACAATTCACATGTCTGCACAACGGGATCCATAAAGGCCATATTCGTGATGGTCACGCCTTTACCCTTACACCGCGGACAAGCACCCTTACCATTATAGCTGAACCAACTAGTTGCCACGCCATTGGCTTTCGCGAATAGTTGTCGGATTTGGTCGAGCACTCCTAAGTAAGTCGCCGGTGTTGAGCGAATATTCAGGCCCACTGGTGTCTGGGCTAAATCAATATAAGCCGTCTTTAATTGCCGTTTTAGCGCGGTAACCAGCGAACTCTTCCCTGAACCGGCCACCCCCGAGACGACCGTCATCACACCGAGGGGCACGTCGACACTGACATCGTGCAGGTTATTTTCATTAATATGGTGTAATGCCAAGTGGGCTTGGACTGGTCGTTCTTGACCCCATTTATGCGGTTGTCGCAACCACCGGCCCGTCAACGTATCAGAAGCCAGTAACTCGTCATAAGTCCCAGTAAAGGTTACGTTTCCACCAGTGCGACCAGCTGCAGGCCCCATCTCGACAACATAGTCGGCTAACGTAAACATGGCTGGATTGTGTTCAACAATCAGAATTGTGTTACCCTTATCCTTCAGCTTCGTTAACGCTTGCTTGATTAACTGAATATCATGTGGGTGCAGCCCAACGCTTGGCTCGTCCAAAATGTAGACCATATCTACTAAGGCGCTGGTCAAGTATTTGGCAATCTTAATCCGTTGCGCTTCACCACCAGATAAAGAACTGGTCCCACGATCCAATGTCAGATAGCCCAGGCCAATATCGACCAACGATTGGATCTTGGTCGTCAGCTCCCGCACAATATCTTGGGCTAACGGCGCATCAATCGCTTGTAAAAATGCCAGAACATGCTTTAAATCCATAGCCGTCACCTGAGCAATGTTGACCCCGTTAATATGATTGGTCAACACGACCGGTTTGAGTCGTGTGCCATCACACGTTGGGCACGGTTTGCGCGTGACGATCGCCGCAATCGCATCGCGATGGTGTTCGGCTTCCTTCTTACCAATAATCGAGCGCTTGATCCGCGGAACAACACCTTCATACAGGGCCGTTCTAGGAAAACCTTCTCCAGGATGGGCTAATTTCTGTTGCGGTGCGTGCATCAGTAAATCGTATTCCGCAGCACTATAATCCTTGATGGGTTTATCATTGTCAAACAAACCACTCGTCGCATAACGGCGCCAACGCCACGTATCCGGTGCAAAACTCACAAACGTGATGGCCCCCTCATTTAATGATTTCTCAGGATCAATCAATTGCTGCTCATCAATATCGTCAACATAACCTAAACCTTGGCAGGTTGGGCACATGCCTTGGGGTAAGTTAAACGAAAAACTGTCCGAATACCCGATAAACGGTTCCCCAACCCGTGAAAACAAGAGCCGCAGTAACGAATAAATCCCAGTATAGGTTGCCAAGGTTGAACGCGCATTCTTGCCGAGGCGTTGTTGAGCAATCACAATCGCAACGGGCAAGTGCTCGATATGCCCGACGTGTGGTTGACCATACTTCGGTAAATATTGTTGCGTAAAACTGGGAAACGTTTCATTCAGTTCGCGCCGTGACGCCGCTGCAATCGTATCAAAAACGAGTGACGACTTACCGGAACCTGACAAGCCCACGAACACCGTGGTTGCATATTTAGGAACGCGAAGACTAACGTGCTTTAAATTGTTTTGGGTAGCGTCGTATACGTCAATGGCGCCATGTGGAAATGAATAACTGGTCATCAAACCTTCCTTTCTATCACTTGTTTGCTATCAAAAAAGGACCTGAAAATTCAGATCCTAAGTATCAGACTGATTCATCAACGAGCTTGACGACCGTCCCATAGCCGGTTACGATCAAAAACCGTGGTGCAACACTCATCTGAGCGACTTCAGTATTGAAGTTCACATAAATTAACCCGTCGCCACCTTGATCCTCTGCCTTTTGTAGCAGTAGTAGCTTGACTTGCTCGATTAAATCGTCAAACCGTTCAAACTGATCAACACCATCAGATTCAAACATCAGGTGTTTTGTGACGGAGACGACGCCCTTAATCATATGGGAGCGCTGTAAATCACCAGTTGTCATAAACATTTTTCCAACCCCCTATCACTTTAATTTTACTTGAAAACGACGTCACTCGCAAACGTAACCAATTATTTGACCACAAGTTTTTAAAGGACTAAATTAATCGTAGGGAGTGATAGTTTGAAAACAGCAACACAACTTTTACAACAATATACCTTTGAGCCCGTTAAGGATAAAATGCGGGTCGAACAACACGCCTTAGCCGTCCAACATCAGGATCGCGCCATTCCATTCGGACACTTCAAGATCCGGTTGAAAAATATTGATAATCAACAAACTTATTTATTGGAATTAAAGCAAGCGTTACAGTTGACCACCACGTCTGGGTTCCAGTTACGTTCCCGACTACACGGGGTGCATGTCAAACATGCACAACACATGATGCCGACCGGTTATCACGTATTGGCATCACTGACGATTAAGGCCGCCCCACGTGACGCTCATGAATTTGTACATGACAAAACAAAAATCGCCTGCCTGATTCCAGTTGGTGATCACGCGGCCAAAACATTGCCAGCACAAGTTCCACTTTATGCGTTCACGGACAACCATCAACTTGCCATCAATCAGCAGGCCATGGCCCAGTTATTCCTGACATGCATTAAGTCCCAACAACGCCAACAGGTCAATTAATTAACCCGCTTTTATAAATAAATCGTTCGAAAACAATGTATTTGCGCAATATTAATTGCATTTGGCGAATTAATTGCGTACAATGTACTAAAATAGATAGTAAAGGAGGCGGTTTGATGGCAACCCCAACAAAAAACATTTTGCTCGACGAACAGCTCTGTTTTGCGCTCTACACCGCCAGCAAACGATATAATCATTTTTATTCCGAAGCTTTAGCACCTTTCAAGCTGACTTATCCGCAGTACATCACTTTATTGGCACTCTGGGAAAAGAGTCCGATGACGGTCCGGGAACTTGGTTCACACGTTAACCTTGATAGCGGGACTCTGACCCCGTTATTGAAACGGATGCAAACCCAAGGCTGGGTCGAACGCAAGCGCGATACGGACGATGAACGCCAAGTCAACATCTCGTTGTCGCAAAAAGCCATCGATGCTAAACCAGAGATTTTTGCCCACGTTAATTCTTGCATGGATTTACTTGGTTTAGATGAAGCAACCTATAACCAGATTCGCGAAACGGTTAACTTTGCTTCCGAACACATCAAAAATGCCGATCCTAAAAAGGTCGACTATTCTGGTGAAGCATTCTAACTGACTGCTTAACTAGGTCGAGGTTTTTCTAACCTCGGCCTTTTTTGTTGCGATTAAACCAATTGATTTTTGACACTAGCGTCACTTTGTTTTGAGACTAGCCCGTTCAAGGCTAATATGAACAATCGTTAGCTAGCACCAATCAAATAATTATGGGTGTTTGCAGCCACATTAATTCCGCAAAAAATAAATCAAATGATAAAACCCAGTTGAATTTGATAGTTTAGACCGCTAAAAATAATTTAAGTATGTATTAAGGGACGATTTTTTGCAGGTACTGTATTCGGTGACTTTGGGGACGTGCAACAAAAAAATGACTCTACCGCTTAGTAGCAGTAGGGCCAAAGAGTTAGGTTTAAGTACAATATGGGGGATTGTACTTGCTCGTCCATCCACTTTGGGGGAGTAAAATGAACAAGTGTATAACTATTAGGTACAAGTATATACTATTACATAATTGTGAAGAAAGTGTGAAGATTTGTCCGAATTATGCTTTTTTATTCTTTATTTTTATAGAGCATCAACCATTATTTCTACAATTATTATATTTTTAGCATTCAACCAGATTAATATCATCCGCTTGTGCCTGGCATCGATGCCTTTCTCAGATTTGCAAATCCGTGTCGAAACCTGAACACTGCGGTAAAATCAACCATGGGAGGTGAAGTCCGATGGAAATTATTGACCGCGGCTTGGGGTGGCTCGGACGCGTGTTGCTCACTGCTGGCCTAATTGTTGGGGTCGTGATCCCACCAATGTTACTTAAATTAATTAACCAATTATATCGCCAACATCAGCTCACAGCCTGGCAGATCACCCTGGCAGGTGTCTATCTGTTAATTTTTGTGATCCTAGCACTGGCGGCAACCGCCCTAATGCGGCACTATACCGGCAACTATCAATCAGAAAACTTACAACACCATGACTGGCAAATTATTGGAATGGCCTATCTCACCATCTTAATTTTTGAGGGCGGCTTTCAATTTATAAACCAGCTTCTGTATCACCAGAATCAAACACAAAATAACGCCGCCATTAAAAATTTAATGGCCGGCAGTCCTCTGTCGCTTTGGCTTATGGCGTTGAGCGCCGTTTTTTTGACTCCAATTGTTGAAGAGTTAGTTTTTCGTGGCGTTCTGACTAACCTTTTCTTTCAACAAGAATGGCTCAAGGTCGGGCTCAGCGGGATTGTTTTCGGTAGCCTCCATAGTAGTTCAACCTTACCGAGCTTCCTCATATACGTCACCATGGGACTCGTGCTAGCTATTGTTTATCGGCTGACCCGTAAAATTCGCGCGGCCATTGCGCTCCACTTTGTGATCAATAGCCTAGCAATTACCATCATGTTACTGCATTGACGACCTTCACGCACAACTTCGTCACGGCACTGGCCACCCTAACTTTTATAACTCCCCTGCCAGACTAATAACACGTCAAAAACCAAAAATAGCACATTAAAATGTAATAGCCACCAATTCATCAGGCCTTTCTCACGCACCATTCCCAGAATTGCCAAGCCAATGCCAATAACGGGAATCAAACCTCCTTGTAACAACCGATAAATCGGCAAGTAGGCCCATTCTGATAGCAGGATTGGTCCCGTTAACTGACCCAATAAAATAAACAACAAAAATACCCCGATATTCAACAATGAGCAGGCAAACGCCGTCTCGGTAATGGTGCCCATCGCGAGGCGAAAGTGAAATTGAAATCGTAAAACCAGTGTCCCGATGATTCCAATCACCAAAATAATGCCAACCACTAACATACAGCCACGACTCCTTTTCTTGTCATTGTTACTGTACGCTAAAATCAACAATGCGCCTAGCGCAAAACTAGAAGCTTAATGATTTTTTAGCAACCCCGTAACGCGACTAACAACTAAATAAATTCGAGTAGTTCACCGTAGCTTTTATATGGCACGCTGTCCTAGTCATTAACCATCAAAAAAGAGCCGGCAACTTGCCCGCTCACCCATCTAACTCTTTGTCCCGGTTGGTACTGTTAGTACTTTGGCTTTTAGCCCCACGACTTTAATTGTAATCCGCTTATGAACTGGCATTTTAACATAGAATTGACCACTCTGCTTATTCGAAATAACCTGACGGACATGTTTCCCACTCTTTAAGGTGACAATGACACCGTGCTTGGTACGGCCACTGATTGTTGCAGAGGTAGCATTTTGATGGTAAACCACCTTTGACACAGTGAGCCGATGAATTCGTCGATGATAATCACCTTGCAAGCTGTATTCCGAACCAAATATTAACAAACAACCGGCCAAAATCATTAAGATTAGTGACCAGAACTGCTTCATGACGCCACCTCCAGACCAGCTCCCACAGCTGGCATTTAATAGTCTAAGCATACATGCAAATTAATCTAAAAAGCCAAAAAAGGTGCAAAGCTCATAATAGCCTGCACCAACGTCATTAAAATTCACTTTTGATTAACGATTTTGTTACATTAGAGTCTTAAGCGAAGCTAGCTAAACGTGACTGCCAGTTCGGAACGCTTGATTAATGCGATTAAATCATGCATTTTACGAATCGCAATATCGACCGACTCGCCATTTTCAAAGTAGCCAAGCTGATGTTGCTTATCAATTCGTACTAGCATTTGCGGGTTCACCAAGAAACTCTTATGAACCCGGAATAACTCTGGGTGGGCCACGGTTTCATCACTAATCTTACCATTGTATTGAACAATTCGATCTGTTAAATGGAGAACCAGCTTATTACGAACTGCTCCAGTCTCGATAAATAACACCTGATCTAATGGAACATTGAAGAGCTGACCACCCTTAGAGTAAGAAAACATGGCCTTGCTGGTGACTGCTTGCTTGGTATAACGTTCATAAGCAACCCGAATATCTGTCTCCACTTTGGCTTTGACCGTTTCTTGACCCAAATCTTTCACAATAAAGTCCAGTGGTTCGATTCGTCGTTCAAAGGTCAAAAAGGCCATTTCAGAATGGGTCGACACGAAGACAATCCGCGCATTAACATCCGCCTCGCGAATTCGAGTCGCCAGTGCTAGGCCATTTAAGTCTTGCCCAGGATATTCAATATCTAAAAAGTAGAGTCCCTCAAGATCGGAATTGGTCTCGACATAGTCCAACAACGTTTGTGCTTGTCCGGTTGCTAAGGTCAGTTCCATATCAAAATCATTAATCATAATATGATTCTTAATGATTTGCTTTAAGGTTGCTAATTGTTCAGGATCGTCTTCCACAACAAAGGTCTTTAACACGCTGCTCACTCACTTTCAATACTAATAATAAATTCGAATCGTTGATGGGAGCTCACTTCATAAGTCACGTTAGCTAATGGATCTAACAACTCACGAACGGTTGCTAACCCTTGCCCATGACCAGCACCTTTCGAAGTATGCCCAGCAACCATCAGCTCATCCAGGCGCTCAATCGGATGATTCAATGAATTGGCAAAAATCAACTCCACCATGCGGGGATACTTAACAAGTGCGACCGCAATCTGACCACCACTCTGACCCTTCACCGCTTCGATGGCATTGTCTAACAAGATGCCACTCACCCGTGATAACGTCACTGAATCAATTGCAATTGCCGCAATCGGGTCGTTGGCTTCCAAGCGTACTTGAATTCCAGCTTGGCGCGCAACGGAAAACTTACTCTGAATAATGGCTTTCAATGGTTTGTCCTTGATTTGTTCTAAATTGTCAAAGTGTCCAAAATCACGATTTAGACTTTGCTTAGACTTGGTCACAACTTGACGAAAATATTGTTGTAATTCAGGATCATCAGCTGTCTGAATATACTCACCCAAGGACAGTAAGATGTTTTGATAATCATGGCGAAACTTACGTAAATTTTGATAACTATTTTCCAAATTTTTGACATAAATATCATATTGTTGCCGTTCCAAAGCTTGCCGGTTATTTTGAACCCGCAATGTATAACTATAGAACAGGTAAAGAAACGTTCCGGCGTTGATCAGCAAGATAGCCACTAGAATCAACATTAGAATCCCCAAAAATCCTGAGCCAATATTATAATTATCCGCCGCAGTCGTGATGGTAAAAAACGCGACCGCAACTACAGCCAAAGCACTGACAATCACGTTCAACGTTAGCCCGTCTACAAATTGCCGCGGATAACGCTTCTTTAAGACCTTGAAACTAGCGGCGACTGCCAACATACAAGCTGTGACGTTTGTTTCACCGATGGCTTCAAATAGCCAGCCACTCCAGTCATTCAAACCCAGGTTGAATAAGTGAAAAATCGACTCCGTCGCATAATTGCCAAAGAAACTAAAAAGAATGTAGGCGAGTGTGGCCGTTAGACTCGTCACAATAAAGTACTTTTTGCGCCCTACAAACGCCAGTAACCCCATGTTCACAATGAACGTGATGATATCCGAATAGTCGTCATACAACATGTAGATCACAGTTAGAAGTACGGTCATAACCGCAACGGTCGCATAGACTCGCTTCTGTCGAAGCTCACGATTGATTAATATCTGCAGTAAAAAAACCAACATGACCGAGTACCAATGGTCAAAAGCTGCAATATACCAATAGACGTAAACGATAACTGCTCCCCTCCCCGCATGATGCTCAATACTACCATTGTAGCGAAATACGGCCAGTTTGTATATTTGTGCGATAAAAACTTAACAATCTTTACCAAATCGCTGACTGACCAACTAATACCCGTAACCGTCTCCAAAGCTTGCTATACACGCCTTTATTGTCTTAAAAGACACACATGATCGACGGTATAAAAAAAGCGACCCCCGTTCATTAACGGTGCCGCTCACAGATCATTATTAGTGAAAATCACCCGGCATAAAACTCTCGATAACCGCGGTTGTATTAAAGGTTTCAAAACTATGGAAACTGGCCTCATCAATTTCAGCGTAGCGAATGGCAATTTGTGGGCGCTTTGCAAGATCGAACATATCAACATAATTAAATTCAATATATTTCTTATGTTCACTATGAATAAAGCCAGCATAGCTGTCACCATGTTTTTTGATTCGACCAGATAGTTGAATCACTTGATCGTGGTGAAAAGCTTGCTTCAACAATGTTTTTAAGAGCGAATGTTTAGTCTTATTCTGCTTCTTCAGCAGCTTATTCATCAATCGTTCAGTGTTCCAAACATCATAATAGCCCCGTTGCTTAGCCAGCGCAATGATCGTCGCCATGCTCTTCAAATAATCAGTGTCACTAATTACGCGGGCTAACGATGCCTTACGAAAGACCACTAACCCATCTAGTTCACCATCGACATTAACGGCTTGGACCAGCACAAACTTCTCATCCTGCTGAATCACATAGCCAACACTAAATTGCTCATTGGTTCCCTTGGAATAGATTTCAACGAGGTTGGTATTCTTAATCGCTTTAGCTAAATCGTCGCGAATCGCACTCATGCGTGTTCCCCCATTCAGTAATTTGTAACAAATAATTTATTTCATACTACCACATTTTCAATTATCATGATACCACTTGTAAAAGTTGAACGCCAAATGGCAACTTTCATTTTCTAAATAAAATTTGTACTATAAAATAAACTTGTTAATAACCTCTGCTAACGCGTCATGGTTGTTATCAGCGACCGTCACGTACTTAGCTGCGGCCTTGACTGCATCGATACCATTGGCGACACTCACAGGCAATCCGACCGCCTTCAGCATGGGGAGATCATTGCTGTTATCGCCAGCTGCAATAATTTCATCCGCCGTAATTCCCAGTAGCTTTCCTAATTGAACCGCTGCGGTCCCCTTGTCAACGCCAGCCGGATTAAACTCAACGTAACGGTCGGACGAATAAGTGACGGCTAATTTGCTTGGATCAACAATAGCTTCAACGTCTGCGCGCATTTGCTTGCGGTCAGTCATCGTTGGCAAGGCCATAATAATCTTCATGACGTTCATCGTTTTGAATTGTTCAAAGTCCGGCGTCGTCATAGTTGTGAACGTCACGCCCCGGTTTTGTAGATAATCTGAATCACTTGGAACCGGATTGTAAATATATAACGTATCCTGCGTGTACACATGCGTCGCCGCCTGCTGATTCGCAATTCCCGCTTCAAACACCCCTTTAGCAACCTCATATGGCATGGCATTCACCGCCAATGGCCGATTATCCTTATTCTCTAAAATCAAACCACCATTATAAGAAATCGAATATTGATGTGGTTGGTCCCGCAACCCCATCGTCTCCAAATCGTTCTGAAACGAGGTATAACTACGACCAGAATTCGGCACAAAATAAACACCCTTAGCCGCCGCAGCTTGAATTGCCGCCGCATTCTTTTCTGACAACGTACCATCGTCATTCATCAGGGTCTCATCCAAGTCACAAACAATCATTTTATACATATTAAAGTTCCCTCTCATCCGCTTGACCATCTGAAACTTGGTCATTTTAGGTTTACTATTCCACTCTAGCGAAAGACGTGCGGAAATGCAACCGCTTTATTTTTGCGTTGAAATCTCAATGTTTATCCATACATACGCGCAGTTTTTAGCACAGCGTGCAATTATAGGTGCTACAGCCATTTGTGAAATTTAACTTAGTCGTTTGTTAAGACATTTCAAAAATGCGACCTGCTAAGAATCAATTTCTAAAACTGAAACAGTCAATTACTGTGCTCAATGACCCAACTTTCAAAAAACAATAGCTTTATATGATTACGAAAAGGTAATCGCAGTACCGATGTTTTAATTGGCAGTATTTCTTCAATATGTTGTTAAAGCCAGTACTTTTGATATTATTGATTGCTTATCATTCCCTACTGATTAGGCATCGTACATTGACAGGGTTTGCTGGGAACAGGTGCCGTGATATGGTGAGGTAAATTCAGTATCATAATTGCACCCACAACCAATATAATACCAACCAAGGCCTGAGGAACCAAGATTTGGTGCAAGAATAACATGCCAAAAAGTACGGAACTGATTGGTTCAAATAGTCCAGTCATAGTTGCCAGAAATCCGTCTATTAGCTTTAAACTTTCTAAATAAAGATCATACGCAACAACGGTGGCTAGAATAACAATGATAAGAACCGCTAAAAGCTGCGTTTTTGAAAATCTAACTAAATTTGGTAACGGTGTGTGAATCAACGCTATCACACCGCCAATAACTAGTGCCCATCCCAAAATATCCACTGCGGCAATTTGGTTTAACAATGGAACAGGTAGTTTGGTGTATAAGATAACCCCGATAGCCGCAATCAGGCCAAAAATAATTGCTTCCGGTTTTATTAATCCGGTCTTAAATCCGGATTCAACAATAAGCCAGATTCCCATCAATGCGCTTATTAAGCTCATTCCTGCTAATAAACTGGGAAGTCTTTTCGCTTTCAGCGCGGTAAATACAAGCAGAATAAACGGACTAGTGGACTGAAAGACAGTTGCAACTGCTGCATTACTGTAATTAATCGCAGAAAAAAAGGCAATTTGTGCCGTGCACAAGCCGGCGATGCCGTATATCATAATTCGTGTTAAAATTCGCCAATGTGTCCAAATCTTTTTCGTGCTTTTTCTAGCCTGCTTGAAAAACAAGTTACGATATAGCAACAACATTGCCCCACCGATTAACAGCCGTAACAATACAATCTGTTGCGGAGTCAGAACTTGCTCACTTAACAAAGGCTGTGCTAGTATTCCACCTAGCCCAAATAAAGCGGCACTAATAATACCGCACAGAGTTCCAACTAAACGCTTCATACAAAAGTTTCTCCTCTATAATAGTTCACCATTAGAAATAGCAACACTTTGATTGTGGTAGTCATCATTAAATAAGGCATTGGCTGCTGCCCTAGCAAACGTATCTCGATTAATTGCAAATTCAGACTCCGGTATCGCTCTAAATTCAGGACCGTGCGTAATAATTTTTGTTTCGGGTCCATTCTGAATTAGTCCTGGTCTAAAGATTGTAAAGGGAATACCACTATTTGCAAATAACAACGGTTTGTCTAACTGATCATGGGTATACTGAGGATGTTGCGTGCGAACAGCCGATAAATAGGGTAAATTACCAGACAAATATTCACCGTAAATACCGCCTGCCGAAATATCGACTATTCGTTTAATTGTTGCCTGTGTTTCCTTAATTGCACGTAACAATAACTTAACGTACGGACCAGTGCTCAGCCCACCAACGGAATCATAAATATAATCGACATCCTCGAGTGCCGCTACATAATCAGTATATTTCGCTGCATCTCCCAGAAAAATAACATGTTCTCGTTTCTGATAGGCCGGGACCTTTTTGCGATTACGAACAAATAATTTTAAAGTCATTTCTGGATAATCACGTTCCATTAATTTAATGAAGGCCTGGGCAGTTGGCGAAGTTGCACCAATAACTAAAACTGTATTCATCGTTCATCGGACTCCTTCTCCATTTGCTGATATGTTTTAATAAACCCGTTCATGAATGCGACCTGTTTCTTAAGTTCAGCCTGTTTTTTCTCTAATTCTTTCAGATGATGTTCAACAATCGCTTGACGCTTTTCCGCTGTTGCTTGCTTGCCTTGAACAACTAAATCAGTTAGTTGACGAATATCCTTCAACGGCATTTCGGAATCAATAAAAATCTTCAAATTTTTCATCCAAATCAGATTCTTTTCCGTAAAAACACGATACCCATTCTCAGATCGTCTTAGATTAGGAATTAGGCCCAGGCGATCATAGTAATGGACCTGAGAGACACTCATTCCAACTAATACTGAAATCTCTTGGGTTGTATATTTGGCGACTTCATCATCCAATTTTAGTTCCTCCTTTTTTCGCATGCGATTCATTATAAACTATCAACCATACTTCATAGCAAGCTTTTCCAATCAAATTGGACTTGGGTGAATAATACCCACAATAATAGCCGCCATTTTTGACGTCGGCCAAACGGTGCTTATAACTAAGATGCAACTAACGATCACATCAATATCATCTGGTTGCATTTCTTGTTAGAGTAGCTTACGACAGGGTGATAGAAAACAAATCATAACATTATGTGCTACCAAAGCACCGTGCTAAAATCAAATCAGTCAAAATACAAGTACGTGCTAATACTCGGCAAATAAGCCAGTTAAGGGGACACCATGAAAACAAAACCTGAAGCCTTAATGCGCGACTTATACAATTTAATCATCAACCCGGCGACGCGTGACTGGGAACGCCATTTACTAGTCCAGGCCAAGAATAATCGGCAACAGCTATCGCCGACTGGGCAACTAAAACAGCTCGAAGCTGATTTGCGACCATTAGCTATGCGGAATAACTTGACCCCGGATGTTATGGACTTTTATCTTGCCATCACTGGCAACGCACCCATGCCGACTAAAAACAATGTATCGGCTTACCCACCCCTTAGTTCGCCTTATGAAGAACGGGCAGTCTTTGCTGGTGGGTGCTTTTGGTGCATGGTTGAGCCCTTTGATCAGCGTCCCGGTATTAATAATGTGATTTCTGGTTATACCGGTGGTTCGTGGGCCCAACCGACCTATGAACAAGTTAGTGGTCAATATACGGGGCACGTTGAAGCCGTGGAAATCAGATACGATTCCCGTAAAATCTCGTATCAAAATCTTGTCGATATTTATTGGCAACTAATTGATCCGACCGACCGCTTTGGACAAATCAATGATCGCGGTAGCCAATACCGGCCAGTCATTTTTTATGCTAATCAACATCAATTGACCATTGCACAAGCATCCAAACAAGCGCTTGTGGACTCGCAACGTTATCAAAAACCAATTGTCGTGGCCATTGAGCCCTTACAGCAATTTTGGCCAGCAGAAAATTATCATCAGGATTTTTACCGCAAACAACCCCGGCGCTACCGACAACTGAAAAAAGCCCATGATCACTATCTAAATTGGTTGAAATTCAAAAACAAATTCTAGCTTGGCGGTTCAGTCACAACTGATGACTTTGCCTGCTTCTGGAATCAATTGGTCAAGCACTAATCGCTGTGCCATACTTAATTGTTATGGAGGCGCATAAACATGCGGCAAGAATCGCAATGGGCCCTAATCAGCTTGTGGCTGATTATATTAGGAAGTTTCATCCACATGGCTTAACAGTGATGCCGGTAATTGCTTATAATCTCCTGCAAAGACCGTTTGGTTGATCATTTCTGATATTGCTATTATTATCAATTGACCAAGTGTTTTATGACCACTTGATCAATCTCGTTAGTCATTCAATCATCAAACATTAATTTTAAAAAACAGGATATTGACCCGCCATACGAATGACGGCCGTCCATTGTCCTGTTTTTATTGCGGTATTTTGCAGCATGTCAGCTTTCAGTTTGACATAACGGTCTCAATCAGGACAAACCACAACTGCCTACTTCGATATGGTATATTATTACTGTCTACATCAGATTTGCCAATCTGTCTGAGTGCTATGGCCTTTTTCTAGCCACCTCACGCAAACACTAAAAACAACGAGGTTCTCACCATGCAAACAATTCAGTTAAGCAACATCTTTAAACAACAAGCACACCAAACGATTTTAAAAGATTTCACACTCACCATTCCAGCGCAAAGTAACATCGGCATTCAGATGAGCCACGTTGAGGCAACGACCCTCTTTAACCTATTACGCCAAACGACACCCCAAACTAGTGGCGTGATGACTGGCCTCACTCCCGCACGTATCCAAGCCATCTTTCATGATGACGGCTTTTATCCGCAATTAACAGTCTCGACTTATTTGAAGACCTTTCAACACATCAGCACCTTTGAGACGGACCTGGATGACATTTTGCAGTATTTCGCACTCAAAGACGTCGCCCATACTAAGATCAAGCACTTATCCTTTGATCAACAACAACGTCTGGCCTTACTGCGGGCATTCATCCTACAACCGGACTTGTTGCTAATTGAAAGTCCCCTGACCAACTTGACCAACGCTGGCATTGAGCTGTACTTAGCAGCCTTAGCCTATACTCGCGAACACGGCGTCACCGTACTGCTGACCTCCTACTCATTAGAAGAACTTGTCCTAACCAGTACGACTATCTTTCGTTATCGACCAAACCAGGGCCTCGAGTTGACTGATTTGGCGACCGAAAGCAGTTCCGATTCCGCACACACTTCAGAAGATACGCCTAGACCAATTTTTAAAATTGCAAGCAAGGTTGAAGATAAAACAGTCTTTTTCAGCCCTAACGAGATCGATTTTATTGAAAGTGTCAACGGGGTCAGTCAACTGAACGTCAGTGGCGAACAATTCACATCATCGCAAACAATGAGCGAATTAGAACAACAATTGACGACGCTCGGCTTCTTTCGCTGTCATCGTTCTTACTTGGTTAATTTACAACAAATCGCGGAACTAATCAGTTACTCCCGAAATAGTTACACGTTAATCTTGAAAAACAAAAGTAAACTGCCCCTCTCTCGCGGTAAACTCACTGATTTAAAAGCTTTGATCAATTTTTAGGACACCATTCAGCCTAAATAATGCCCCATTCGGCCCCAATATGCCCCATTACACCTTGATTTAATCACATTCGACGATTGCTCCAGTAAACTAGATTTTGTAGAAGCCACTACGCTTCCAAATCAAATTTAAAGGAGTCAGCGATCAACGATGACAATAAAAAATGCAATCGAAGTGATTAACATTGCCAAATCATTTCAAAATACGACCGCGCTGGACCAAGTTAGTTTTACCGTCCAACCAGGTGAAATTTTTGGCTTTTTAGGTCCCTCGGGATCGGGAAAAACAACCACCATTAAAATTCTAACCGGACAATTATTACCAACGAACGGTGAAGCCTACGTCCTGGGTCAGTCTGTCCAAGCATACGACGAACACCGCTATGAAAAAATCGGCATCGTCACGCATCAAAGTGGGCTTTACGACAAATTATCGGTATACCAAAACCTACTATTCTTCGCGAAAATGTTTGGTGTCCCGGTTGCACGTGTTGATAAGTTACTTGAACGAGTTGGTCTCAGTCAACATAAGAAAAAACTCGCTGGTAAGTTATCTCAAGGTATGCGTCAACGGCTAGTTCTGGCCCGAGCAATTCTTCACCAACCGCAAGTCTTGTTCCTCGATGAGCCAACCAGTGGTTTAGATCCCCGCACGACCCAAGCAATTCACGCACTGATTAGGGAATTACGCGACCAGGGTACAGCGATTCTGCTAACGACTCATGATATGCTGGAAGCCACTCGTCTCTGCAATCGTGTCGCCTTACTCAACGCTGGCCGCATCGCAGAATGTGCAGCCCCACAAGCATTGCAATTAAAATATAATCGCGACCAGCAGTATCGCGTCCACATTGCATCGGCAGCGCAAGATTTGTTACTCCCCGCATCTCCTGAGACGACCTATCAGATTAATCAGTGGATGCTTTCTGGGCAACTTGAGACGATTCACTCGTGCGAGCCGACCCTTGAAGATGTCTTTTTAACCGTAACTGGAAGGAGCCTAAAATGAGTTTATCAGTAACCAAAATAAAAGCCTTATTCGGTCTTAAATTAAGACTGATCATTTCAAATATGAGTCTAATGACTGCCCCAATCATGGCCATTTTGTACGTCGTTTTCATGAAGAGTATTATGCAAAGTAAAGCACCATCACACGTCGCCCTGATTTCCCTATTACTGGGAATGGGACTATGCTTTAATATCGTTATGGGTGGCATCATGATGACGAGTTATCCCTTAGCCGAAGAAAAAGAACACCATACGTTACGTGTCCTAATGACCTCTTCCATTACCGGGCCCGAATTTTTTATCGGTAGTTTATTGCCACCACTAGCTATTATGACTGTAACCAATTTGATACTGGTCCCCCTAAGCGGCGCCAGTTGGTCGCAAATTCACTTAGGAAACTTTTTATTGATTACTATTATCACTAGTTTAACGAGTCTCGTGCTCGGATACATTATTGGTCTGATTGCTAATAGTCAAACTCAAGCAGGCGTCTACAGTATTCCAATGATGCTGATTTTAAGCCTGATACCGAATTTCGAACAGTTCAATACCACCCTTAAAACCATTAGTAGCTATCTTTATACCAGCACGATTAATCACTATATTACCGCCTCATATGCCACTAATGGTTTTTCATGGACGCTTCGTGAGGTACTGACGCAACTCGGATGGCTCGTGATTACCTGTGGCATCTTCTTCTATGCCTACCGTCGTCACGGCCTTGATAATGACTAAAATTTAGGAGGTTTTCAATCATGTCAACTTTAAAAATCGGAACAACCGTCAAGTTACCAAAACCATATTTGGGAATTGTGGGAACGATCATTGCCTACTACGCAGCTAAAGATCAATACTTAGTTCGGTTTGGTGTTAGCCAACAACTCTACTTCAAACCAGATGAACTAATTGTCTGGAAATCTTAACTGCTTATCTCATACCAAGCCCCTTACTTTGAAATATCATGGTAAGGGGCTTCTTTTCCACGTTCGGACAATCCCGCAGCCGAATCGATGTTGGCTATGTTATAGCAATTGCCGCTCAGCCTAGAAGGTGTATGTAGGACGCACATTTACTGATGACCAGTAACCTAACTAACACATTTTTATCATAATTGATGACAGCTCAATTCATGCTATGTATACCCATAATATTTTTAAAATCATAACTTACCCTTAATTTTAAACCCCACTTGCACTCAAAATGGGGTTTAAACCCCACATGCTGTCTTGATGATGTGGTGCTATTTCTGAAACCTGTTATCCTCTTTAATGCACACACGGGGTTTCATACAAAATAGACAATTAAGGGAGCGCAAGTAAAGATGATTAAAGCAGAATGGGCGTATATGCGCAAACACAAACTAATGATTATCGTCATGGCAATCATTATGTTCATTCCATCAATTTATGCCGTGACATTTTTACGATCAATGTGGGATCCATACGGTCGGTTAAATAATTTACCTGTAGCCGTCGTCAATCATGATCAGCCAGTCACGTACCAAGGGAAGCATCTCAGTGTTGGACGCAATTTAACAACGAATTTAAAAAAATCTAGCGCTTTGAAGTTTCAACAAGTCAACGCAAGTCAGGCACAAGCTGGCTTGAAAAATGGCCGCTATTATATGGTGCTCACGATTCCAACCAATTTTTCGCGCCACGCGACCACCTTACTCAATCACCAACCACAAGCCATGGTGCTACATTATGATACAAGTGCTGGACATAACTTCGTCGCTAGCAAGATGGCCGATTCAGCGGTCACTTCGATTCGGTCATCCGTCGCCCAAACGATTACAACGAGCTATGCCAAAACGATGTTTGCCGCTATCAAACAACTTGACAGTGGCCTCAAAACAGCTGCTACTAATAATCAAAAGCTAGCCACCGGTGGTCAGCAGCTCCAAACTGCCAACCAAAAAATCGCCACCAACCTGGACACCCTCGCAACTAGTTCGCTGAAACTAAAACAAGGGAGTCAAACACTGACGGTCGGTTTAAACCAATATCTTAATGGCATTTCACAACTACAGGTGGGTAACCAAAAAGTAGTTGCCGGTCTAACACAACTGCTCGTCAAAAGTAATCAGTTAGTTGCTGGCATGGCTCAACTCAACACCGGGGTTCAAACTTTAAATCAAGGTGTTGATCAATACGTTGCTGGCGCCCAGCGAGTGAATACTGGGACTGTCAAAGTCAATACTGGTGCCCATCAGGTGGCCAGTGGCACGCAACAATTCAGTAGTGGTACCGCTCAACTGGCGACTGGTACGCAACAACTTAGTTCCGGTTTAAACGCTTATGCGGCCGGTGTCGGCAAGGTCAACACTGGTGCCAACAAGCTTAGTCAAGGTGCTAATCAACTACAAGCACAGACCGCTCAGTTAACGGCTAAAACGACGGCCCTAACGAGCGGCTCAAGTCAGCTAACTACTGGCATCCAGACACTAGGTCAGAACAGTCAGTCCCTCACCATCGACTTGCAAAAATTGCAGACGCAACTTAAGCAACCAACCAACAATCAAGCCACGATTAGCGCAACCGTGGCAGCGCTGAAAAAGCAGGCTGCTGGTACCGACTTATCGTCCGTTAAAACCGCGCTAAGTGCGCTGACATCGGCTATTAAAACTAGTGCGGCGCTTCACGACAATGTCGCCGCAACCGCTAACAGTCAAAATTTGACTGCGGCACAAAAATCAGCCATTTTGGCAACGGTTGATCAATCCGCTAACCGTGACGCCATCAACGCCGCCCTTGCGAGTTTAACCACGACCATCGCCCAGTCGACGCAACCGGCTCTAGATACGACTGCTTTGACTAGGGCCCTCAGCGCCACGACTCAACAGCAGGCTGACCTTGTCACCACGGTCACCCAACTCACTACCGGTGCGCAATCACTGACGACCGGTATTCAATCTGCTGGTAACGCGGCTAACAAACTGAGTACTAGTCTAACCCAGCTGAACACGGTCCTACCTAATCTCACTAATGGCATTGGGGCCGTCACTACTGGTGCGACAAACTTGGCTAGCGGAACAACAACGCTCACAACTAATAGCCAGCAGCTCACCCAAGGCTTTAAAACACTGGATGCTAACACCAACTTGCTCAATCAGAGAAGTCACCAACTGGCTACGGGTGCGGGGCAAGTTGCCGCGGGTTCTCAACAGCTGACCGCGGGCACGCGTCAACTCAGCACCCAGGGCAACCAGCTAACACAAGGTGCCAGCCGCGTGGCTACGGGTCTTCAATCTGCACAGACCAACCTACCCAGCTTAACAACTGGCATCTCACAGTTAGTTACGGGCAGTCAACAAGTCACCACTGGCTTACATCGACTCGGCACAACGGGTATTGCACTCGCTAATGGCAGTCAGCAACTCACTAGTGGCAATGGGCAATTAGCCACCGGAGCTCAGCAACTAGCCGTGGGTGCTAACCAAGTTACAACCGCTGGTAATAAGATTCAAACTGGTAACCAAGCATTAGCGACCAAATTAGGAACGGCCGCAAGCAAGGGGAATCTCAATCCATCAAAACTGACGTATCAACAAGTTGCCAAACCCGTCACTACAACTCACCAGGACCGTGATGATGTACCAAACAACGGTACTGGTATGGCGCCGTATATGTTAAGTGTCTCGTTATTTGTCGGCGCGCTCGCCCTCAATATGATGTTTGATATGTATACCCCACGCAAACACCCGCAATCGGCACTGGATTGGTGGAGTAGCAAGGCCAGCATCATGCTCGTCTTTTCAATCATGGAAAGTACGATTATGCTCGGCTTGATGATGTTAATCAACGGACTCAGCCCGATTCATCCGTTTGCCACTTGGTTGTTACTCACGCTAACGGCGCTACTCTTCATGACGATCGTCGCTTGGCTTAACCTTGTCTTCGGCAAAGCTGGCGCCTTCTTCAGTATGGTACTACTAGTCTTACAGCTCGGTGGTTCAGCCGGAACGTATCCAATTCAGCTGTCAGGTCACTTTTTCCAAACAATCCACCCGTGGTTACCAATGAGTTACAGCGTCAACGGCTTGCGGCAGACCTTAATGACTGGTAATTCTGCTCTTCCTAAGATGGGCGTCTTAGCACTGATTCTAATGCTGTTTATTGCTCTGACCTGGTTGTTCTTTATCCGTCGTTACCCTCGGCTGGCTCAAATTGACTTTGAAGACCCCGTCGCCGTCAAAGCCACTCAGAGTAAGTTAGCCACGTTGGTTCGGCGAAAGGCTCAAGCTAAAGCATCTGACAATAAGACGAATTAGTTATTTGGATTTATGATCTCGAAACACTGCCAAAACGACTTTCTCTATATCAGAGAGAGTCGTTTTTAGCAGCTAACTAAGTTGACGACTTTACCCAAATGGTGCTGTTAATTCTGATTCGCTGGTCAACACCTTAACCTACTACCATATTATTAGTATTCGTGAAAATCCCTACTAATATTGAAACGACTTCCCCATCACTTGAGACTGCTTTTCACAGACTCATTTTGACCGGATGTCACACACGCTAAGTCACCTAACTTTTCAGTCAACAGCCCAACTAGCTAAAACCATTAACTAGTCTCAAATGCACCACAACAATCATTCAGAACAACATTAAGTCACTATCCAAACAAAACTAATCATGATACCACCTCAAATTAGTATGGGTATGCTTTAGTTAGGGACAAGCTTACGGTTAAATTAGATTGGTATATTGATTGAGTCAGCGTTTGATTTTGGCTATACTGTTAACAGTCAATTAATAAAGGAGTGCGAGTCGCATGATCAAAGAATTCAAGGAATTTATTGCCCGCGGTAACGTGATTGATTTGGCCGTTGGGGTTATTATTGGGTCCGCTTTTACGGCCATTGTTAAATCGTTGACAGACAACTTAATTAATCCACTGATTGGGATTTTCTTAGGAAAAGTTGATTTATCCAATCTAAAGTTCAGTATCGGTGATGCTACTTTTAAGTACGGGTCCTTTCTAAATGCCATCATTAATTTCTTCATCGTCGCCATCGTCGTTTTCATTCTGGTGAAAATTATTAATAAAGTGGTTAAAAATGAACCAGAAGAACCCGAGGAAGAAGAAGTCGATGTTTCCGCGCAATATCTAGAAGAAATTCGTGATTTATTAAAGGAACAGGCTAAAAAATAAATGAAAATAGCTCCCAAGCAAATTTTTCATTAAAAGTCTATATGGTATTAAAACTTTTTTTGAGATACAATATATTGTGCAATTTTTTATAAAGAGGGGCTATCATGGTGATAATAACAGCAGGAATGATTGGGGTCGGCAAAACCACGTTAACGGGGTTAATTGCTGACCACCTTGGAACTAAGGCATTTTACGAACCGGTTGGCGACAACCCCGTATTGCCACTTTATTATTCGGATCCTAAGAATTACGGGTTCCTATTACAAATCTATTTCCTCAACAAACGTTTTGCAATGATCAAGAAGGCATTGGCCGACGATAACAACGTCCTCGACCGCTCCATCTATGAAGATGCCCTCTTCACCAAAGAAAACAACGCTGAAGGAAACATCTCTGATACTGAATTGAATGTTTACTTGCAACTACTAGACAATATGATGACCGAATTGACTGAACTGCCTAAGAAGGCACCAGACTTGATGGTCTACTCTGAAACTGACTTCGATACGATTCTTTACCGGATCAAGAAGCGTGGTCGCGACTACGAACAGTTCGACCACAACCCTGAACTGGAATCTTATTACTATAAGATGTGGACCGCTTATCGGAAATGGTACGATGAATACGATGCTAGCCCTAAAATGAAGATTGATTTACAACAGTACGACTTGGAAAAACCTGCTAACCAACAAGCAGTGCTGGCTCAAATCGATTCTGAATTAGGCAAGATTCGCAATCCAACCACAGTTTAATTAATCATGCTAAAAGCGCCAGTCCCCATTATCGGGACTGGCGCTTTTATTGCGCACAATCTAGCGAGCAAACAATACAGAAACTTCTTAATGACTCGCGACCAGCTAACTAGGTAGCGCGGGTAGTGTCGCATTACCAAACGACAATCTTTGAATGCCGCACTAGCACAATTGCGCTCGATTACATGGCTGCCCGGACTTGTTGGGCTAACTCAAAGTTATTGGTAATCACCGCATTGACCGAGGCTGCGAACAATTGTTGCATTACGATTGGCTCATCCACTGTCCAAACCCGTTCAGCAACATGGTGTACAGGTTGATAGTGTTCAAGATGCACCCCTTCTAAGCGTTCGTGAGTCGCAAACTCATCCGGATTACCCAGACGCGCTGAAGTCAAAAAAGCATATTTCTGGCTGGCATCAATGGCGTAGGCCCGCTGTAAACTCTTCAGATTAAACGACGAAAAAACGACCGGATAAATTAAGTCAGTCTGCCGGACCATCCGTAGCACAATCCGCTCGATATCAAGATAATAGTGTCGATCAGTCTTCAACTCAAGGTTCAAGTGAACGGGCTCCCCACTCACTAAGTTTAAAAATTCTTGTAAGGATGGGACGGGCTCTCCATTTGCTAATTCAAATCTACGCAACTGTTCGAAGGCCAGATCCGCAATAGCCCCTTGCCCATTAGTAGTTCGATCGATTCGTTCGTCATGCATAATCACTGGTATTTGATCCTGGGTAAGATGGACGTCAAACTCTAAGCCATCGATATGATGACTGATGGCATACGCAAACCCAGCTAGCGAATTCTCAGGAAACTTAACGGGAACGCCCCGATGACCATAAATCAACGACATATTTGGCACAATTCTTCAACTCTTTCCGATTAATGACGACCGTTTGCACGGTTATTTGATTCTAACACTTTATTGTACGTATTTTCAGCCGTTTGCAACGATTGTCGAATATCTTGGCCTGCAAAAATCTGCTGCATCGCCGTTTGAATCGCCGTCCGTGCGGGAACCCAACCATCGACAAAGACACCTGAGTTCGTATTATTAGGCTTCGTTCGTAGCATCTGATTACCAGAAACTTCTAGGACCGGCGACTTCTTGAATAGTTTTTTCAGCGTTGGCTTGTCCTTAGCCCCCTTATTAACGGCTAAATAACCAGTCTTGGCTTGCCAATCGGCTTGCGTCTGTGCGCTAGCGAGAAACTTAGTGAATTCCCACGCGCCATCTTGGACCGCGCTTGGTTTATCGTTTGCAATCCAAAGTGCCGCCCCACCAACTGCGATTCCGTTAGCTTTCTGACCATTCGGCCGTGGGAAATATGTGACACCTAGATCATTTTTGAGCACTTGATACAACTGACCCGTGTTCGCGGACGATTGCATGAAGATACCCAAATGGCCTGCCAAGAAAGAGGCTGCTTCATTTGCAGCAGCATTACCACCCGAACCAAAGTTCATAAAGTCACCATAGTCAATATTTTCTTTAACCCACTTCATCGCATTGATCGCCGCGGGACTCGTAAAGTCGACCTTAGTCGCATTGCCAGTATGACCATTATCATGATCGGCAACGGGAACACCTGCGTTAGCGACCAGCTGCTCGAATAGCCACGAATAGGCCTCCATTGTCATTCCCTTGACTTTGCCATGGGATTTGTCGTGGATGGCCTTAGCGACTCGCGTGATATCATCGTAAGTCGGATCCACTGGCGGCGGCGTAATCCCGTACTGACGCAAGACCCTCTTATTATAATAAAGCGCCGTTTGCGATGCATTAAACGGCATTGCTAGCAATTGATTGTCGCGCATCACGATCGCCTTGGCGCCCGGAATGATTTGATCAGCATCGTAATGGTCACGGTCAATAAATTTCTGCATCGGTGTCGTGAAACCACTGTGATACATCTGACTGGTGGAAATATCCATCGATTGAAATAGAGCTGGTGACGCGGCCGTCCCATGCGTATTCAAGATTTTTTGAATGACGCCATTATAGCCACCCTCAAACTCGGCTACAACTTCATATTTGGACTGTTGGTGATTAAACGCTTTAACGTAGGCGTCAATCGCTTGTTGACCAGGACCTTTCATCTCATGCCAAAACACCACTTTAATGCGACTACTATCCGCATGGACACGGGTCCGACTATAAGCGACCCCACCCACTACCAAGAGGACAGCCATCATACCGGCTAGCCACTGCCACTTCCGCGTTATCTTCATCATTTCACCGAACCTTCATTCAATCCAGATTTAAAGTAGTGTTGCCCCCAGAAAAGGACAATCAATGTTGGAATCACCACGATGGCGGCACTCGCCTGAACGAGTCCCCAATTCGTAGCGGTTTCCTCCGAATGCAATTGCCGCAATCCATCTTGGACCGGACGTAGCCGATTTGAAAACGTGGTCAGCATTGGCCATAAATATTGGTTCCAGCTTCCTAAAAAGCTGTAAGCAGCTAGCGTCAATAAACTAATCCGTGAGTATGGTAAGGCAACGCGACAGTAAAATTGCCAGTGTGAGAGACCATCAACATCAGCGGCTTCCTTTAAGTCTCGCGGAATTTGCAGAAAGGCTTGACGTAACATGAAGATACCAAAGGCCGAAGTTAAGAACGGGATAACCATCACCGCATAGTGATTCAACAAGTGCATCGCACGGACCGTGTGAAAGTTCGGAATCACTTCAGCTTCAAATGGTAGCATCATAGTTGCCAAGACCAAGTAGAACAACGCATCCCGATACTTAAATTCTAAAAACACAAAGGCGTAGGCGGCAATTGATGCAAAAAACAGATGAGCAATCATCTGAATGATTGAAATCACTAAACTGTTAAATAAGTAGCGAAGAATGGGTGTTTTGGTAAACGCATCCTGATAGTTCTGCCAAGAAAGGGTTCCGCTCAGTGATCCTTTCGCAATAGTCGTCGTTGGTAAAAAGCTGGTCCACAACCCTAAAACAAACGGTAAAATAATGACTAACGTTAATGTAATTAATAACAAGTACCGGAATCCGATACCGATTCGATGTCGAATCAGGGCTTGAGTAGCCATCGTATTTTCCATTAGTAATGCACCCGCTTTGCTAAAAGTTTGAATTGGATTACCGTAATCGCTGCAATAATGATTGCTAGTATGATCGATTCCGTGCTAGCAAGCGCATAGTTACCATCAACGAAGGCATCCCGATAAATACGGTAAACTAATAAGTTGGTGGCGTTCGTAGGCCCACCCGCAGTCATTAAGTCAATCAATCCGAAACTCTTGAACGCTGAGATCAACGTAATCACCGCCGCAAAGAAGAGTGTGGGGGAAATCATTGGCAACGTGATATGGATGAACTGATAACGCCGACTGGTCCCCGCCACATCGGCCGCATCATATAAGGTTTTAGGCACAACTTGCAATGCCCCAAAAAAGATCAGAAAAGTAAATCCGAGGTGCATCCAAACGCTCGTCATAATAATCGCCACCATGGCCCAGTGTGGCTCCGTTAACCAATTAATTGCCGGTAAGTGCATCCAGATGGCCACCTTATTCAACAAGCCCACGGATGGATTAAACATGAATAACCAGAAAATTGCGGAGACCGAGACAGACACTCCCATAGTCGAGGTAAACATAGTTCGAAATAGCTCGATACCTCGAACCCTTTGATTGGCAGCGGCCGCTAACAGTAACCCCCCAATTAACGTGAACACTGTCACACCCACGACATAGATTCCAGTGGCTTGCAGGCTAGCAAGATAACTATTAGTCGTCAGCAAATTAAGGTAATTTTGCAAACCAACAAAGACGGTTGGTTCACCAAGACTATTAGTCAAGAAAAAGCTTAGATACAAGGTGCGTAACATTGGATAGAAAACAAAAACACTGAGGGCGAGTATTGAGGGCCCAAGAAATAGCCAAGCATAATATTTATCATTACGCTTTAATTCAAAACTGCCGGTCTGCACATTTGCTTGGTCATGCGCATCTGGCGATTGTTTCGGCTTAAGGCGTCGCTTAATCGACGGAAACGAGTTGATCACTAGTAACACCCTCCTCTTCAGCAATCAGTTGTTCGTGCTCATCAAAAATGAAGATCTTACCATTAACGGTTACATTCACCCGTTGTTCAAGTGGTAATTGGACCTGACCAGATTGTGCAATTCGCAATGCCGTCCCGTTATCAGCCTGCACTTCGATAATCGTCATCTCGCCCAGTGTCTCGACATTCGTAACCTTGCCATTACCGCGCTCATCAGTAACTGGTACTGCGTTTAGCTGATTAGGTCGGATACCAATCGTATAGCTCCCCGCGTTTAATGGTTGGTTAAGCGCAATCTGAAAGCCCTCCGCGACGTGTAAATTACGAGCGGTTTTCGTCACCACTGGCAGTAAATTAATCTGTGGCGTACCGAAAAATTCAGCGACGAAATGATTAGCAGGATGATTATAAATATCTAACGGTGTATCAATCTGCTGCACGTGACGCTCATTTAACACCATTACGTGATCGGCCATGGTCATCGCTTCAGTTTGGTCATGGGTGACATAAATCAATGTCAATCCGAGCTTACGTTGCAGTTCGCGAATTTCGGTCCGCATTCGCACGCGTAGTTGCGCATCAAGGTTTGATAACGGTTCGTCCATCAGGCAAACCTTAGCATCACTGGCAATCGCCCGAGCCAAAGCCACTCGTTGCCGTTGACCACCAGATAGTTCGCGCGGCTTGCGGTCACGATAAGCCGTCAAATTGACCATCTTCAACGCGGCATTGACCCGACGCTCGACTTCCGCGGCCGGCATTTTTCGTGCTTGTAAACCAAACGCAACGTTGGCAGCCACGTCCAAAAAAGGGTACAAGGCATAACTTTGAAAAACCATTGACAGCTTTCGATCTTTTGGTGGGACTGCATTCATGATCTGACCATTGATGGCCAGCTTTCCACTAGTAATTGGAATAATACCGGCAATCATCCGCAGCAGCGTACTTTTACCACAACCGGATGGCCCAACAATCACGAATAACTCTCCGTCTTGAATCTCGGCATTTACATCGTTTAAAACTGGCTGTTTCGCCTTATCATACGTCTTTGTGATGTTCTGCAAGGTAATTCCCATATTCATATCCCCTCGACCTTTTATTTGTAATTTATTAGATTACTCTTTAATCATGCCAGACCAACGTATCGGGAATGTTGGCATAATGTAAAAATAACGTATGGGTTATGTATTTTTTTCATAAACAGCGCCCCACCAACAAATTCGGAGTGAATAAAAAATAGTTGTTTCGAGAATTTGTACATTCTCGAAACAACTATTTAGTCTGTGTCCTACCAGTTAATCTGTCATGGATGATAACGGTCCACCTTGAGTCGGTTTTCTCTGTGTCCGATATCGAGCTTGAAAAAGCCGCTCAAATGTTTATCTGGACACACTATCGGATGTCCTAAAAATTTCAATTAAAGCCGACGAGTGGTATGCTTTGGCAGTTTGACTGGCTGTTGATCAGCATCTGTGCGCACCACCAACGTGTCACAGGTAGCATTGCGAATCACATAAGCAGCATTAGAGCCAATTAACACCCGTGCCACGTTGTTAAGACCTGTGGCCCCAACAACGATCAAGTCAGTGCCATAGCGGTCTGGTAAAGTCGTCGCTAACAATAACTTCGAATTACCTGAATGTAAGTGAACCCGCACATCGCTGACACCCGCGGCCATCGCTTGTTGGCGAGCCTTAGCGAGATTCGCTTTAAGACCGGCCGTCAATTCGTTCAATGCCTGCGGTGTCGTTGCGCCAAAACCCATCGGCCCTTGAGTCACACCAATAAATTTCTCAGTATTAATGACCGTCACAATATCCAAAGCGGCATTTTGCTCGACCGCGATCTTAATTGCTTTCGTTAAAGCTAATTGGGACTGAGGACTCGTATCGATGCCGACTAAAATGCGTTTAACCATCGTCATAACCATCACCCTCCATTAAAGGATCACTATTTGTCGGTTGCTAACACGGCAATTGATTCAGCGTAAATCGCCATTGCAGCCATTAATTCGTCAATTGGTTGGAATTCATTGGCTTGGTGCATCGTATCTTCGGTATCTGGGAAGAGTGCCCCAAAGGCAACCCCACGAGCCATCATCCGGCCATAAGTCCCACCACCAACAATTTGTGGTTGTGAGGCCGTGTCACCAGTTTGACGCCGGTAAACGTCCATCAAATCCTTGACGATCGGGTCTTCAGGGTCAACGTAATGTGGCACCATGAAGTCACCCTGCGTGACCGTGGCACCAGCTGGTAACTGTGCTTGGACTTTCGCCGTTAAATCAGCAGGTTCGATTCCCTTCGGATAACGGAAGTTCAACGTTAACGCACCACCCTTTTGATGGTCGAAGCTGAGTAACCCGACATTCATCGTCAAATCACCCATAACGTCATCCTTGTAAGCTAAGCCTAACTGGTTCGCCCGTGAATCATCGTGTAGCTTATTAGCCACGAAGTCTAAGAAAGCAGCGGCATCATCAGCAAAGGCATAGTTAGTCAAGAACGTTGCAAGGTAGGTTCCGGCATTGATCCCGTTACGTGGTTCCATCCCATGGGCGGCCTTTCCAACAACTTCCAGCTTAACGCCTTCAGGAACGACCGTTAATTCACCAGTTACTGGTTGCTGGTCCAGAAACGCTGTGAAGTCGGCCGCCAACTGCTCGTTGTCATCCGTCGCGACCACGGCTTCGGCATCACGCGGCACCATATTTTCACGCAAGCCAGAATCAAAAGAAACAAGGTTAAAGTCGCCATTATCTTCATGACCGAAGTGTAATTGCAGACTCACATTTCCCTTTTCACCATTGATCAACGGGAACATGGCATCTGGAGAGAAGCCCAAGGTTGGCGCTGGTTCAACTTCAAAGTAGCGTTTCATTCCAGTCCAATTACTTTCCTCATCTGTCCCAACGATAAAGCGAATCTTCTTATTGAGCTTCAAGCCAAGTTCTTTGACAATCTTTAAGCCATAGTAGGCCGCCATTCCCGGGCCTTTATCGTCGGAAACGCCGCGGGCATACATCTTGCCATCCTTGATGGTTGGTTCGAAGGGGTCCGTATCCCAGCCGTTACCAGCAGGCATTTCATCCACATGGGCTAAAATTGCCAAGGTTTCATCCCCCTCACCAATTTCAGCATAACCGACCAAGTTATCAATGTTCTTGGTCTTAAAGCCATCGCGTTCCGCAATCGCTAAAAACGTGGTTAACGCTTGCTTAGGACCAGGGCCTAAGGGTGCATCATCCGTCGCCTGGCTATCGTCACGAAAGCTCGGTACGCGGAGCATGGTGGTTAAATCTGCTAAATAATCATCTTGATGCTTAGTTGCTTCATTTTTCCAATCAACTGACATGTTAAATTCCTCCCACATATTGTTACCTCAATTTTATCATAGCTGTCGTCAACTTAATAATCGTAAGTAACCGCTTTTGGAAAATGGTATACTCAAAGTAAATTAACTTAGAAAGCTGGTCATTTTATGCAACCTATTACAACTGAAATTGTTAGCCGAACGATTATCAAACGACCGGCTGATTCTCACAAAGGCAATTACGGCCGAATCATGCTGATTGGGGGTAATCAAAATTTTGGTGGTGCTATCATCATGGCCGCAACGGCCGCAACATATAGTGGTGCCGGTCTGGTGACGGTCGCTACCGACCCGTCTAATTTCACGAGTCTACATGCTCGGCTACCCGAAGCCATGGTCATTGACTATCACCAAACGGACACCTTATTAAACCTGCTGGCAGGAATGGACGTTATCGTCATCGGTCCAGGCCTTGGAACAGATACCGTCGCTGATCAGTTACTGACCGCCGTTCTCGCTGCGACGCACGTCCCACAACGATTGGTCATCGATGGTTCGGCGCTGACCTTGCTTGCACAGCAGGCCCGCCCCTTACCCGCCACGGACATCGTGGTCACGCCACACCAAATGGAATGGCAACGACTTAGCGGTATCGCGATCAAAGATCAAACCCCAACTGCCAATCATGACGCGCAACAACGGTTAGGTGTTACGGCCGTGGTCAAAGCTCATCGCACGACCGTCTACACTGACGAACGAGTCTGGTTCAACCCCGGCGGCACTCCGGCCATGGCGACCGGCGGCATGGGTGACACGTTGGCTGGTATGATTGGTAGCTTCGTAAGTCAATTTCATAATTTCACCGATGCCGTTCTCAGCGCGGTCTACTTGCACAGTGCCATTGCCGATGACCTCGCTGCAACGCGGTACGTCGTCTTGCCGCATCAAATCAGTACCCGCATTCCGACTTACATGCACCGCTTTAGTCAGATTGAACGCCCTTAGCTAGCTGGACCATAATGAACACGAACAAGCCAACGACATTATGCTAAAAAAGCCTCAACTAACCATGCTTGAATTCATAGTTAGTTGGGGCTTAATGATTTAGTTTAAACCAGAGTGGCCGAATTCGTAACACGCACTATTCGCCTACGGGTTGGTTCGCATCCGCCTTCAACGCTGTTAGTTCGTCATCAGTCAGCGCACGATAGTTCCCCGCTAATAAGCCAACGGGTAGCGTTAACGAACCAAACTTGATTCGCCGTAACCCGACGACCCGTTCACCTAACGTTCCGACCATCCGCTTAACTTGGTGATACTTGCCTTCATGGATCATGATTCGAATCGTGGTAAAGTTCTCGATTTCATGGAATTGAACAATCTCAGCCTGAGCCGGTTGCAGTTCAGTCCCGTCCTTTAACGTGATTCCATCATTAAAATTAGCCAATTGAGCTGCAGTGATTTCCCCCGTTACTTCAGCCTCATAGACCTTCGTAACATGGTGGTTCGGCGACAATAGGTCGTGTGATAGGGTTCCATCGTTCGTAATGACCAAGATTCCCTCAGTATCTTTATCGAGACGACCCACTGGAAATAGATCGTCACGAAAATCCGCCGTATTGAACAGGTCCATCACCGTTTTCGCAGCGGAATCCGTCGTTGCCGTGATGACCCCGACTGGCTTATTCATCACATAATAGAAGTATTGTTGGTAACGGACCTGCACGTCATCTAAAAAGACGGTATCACTGCCAGGGTTAATCTGTTGTTTGCCAGAGATTACTGGCTCACCATTGGCAGTGATATGACCATCTTTAATCAGACGACGTACTTGAGTCCGCGTGCCAATTCGCATCGCATGTAAAAATTTATCTACTCGCATAATTCACCTATTTAATCCGTAATTTCCGTCGTAACCCAGCAGCTTTCGTTCCAATCATCAAATCAGCCATCCGTGAACGGAGTGCTAAGTAAACGTAAACCGCACCACCAGCGATAACTGCTAGGGCCACGATCAAGAACGATTGCGTCTTACTGTGCTCATTCAACACAAAGTTCAGCCCATAAACAACTAATCGTGCCGTGACGTATGTTAAAATCGAATAAACTAAAATTCGATTGATTTTTGGTAATAACTTCACGTAACGAATTCCAAAGTTGACTTCCAAATCATACATCGCCATCAGACTCGCAACCATCATCCCAATCGCGGTCGCAACCAGGGGCCCAGCCGTTGATAGGAAATAGATACATGGTAACTGAATCACGATTTTGACCAGTAAGCCGATCAAGTAATAGCGAATAATATCGCGGTTGCGTGATAGGCCTTGCATCAGCGCCGAAATCACCGTAAAAAAGCCTAAAGCAATCGCGGTAAATGCTGAGATCTGCAGAATCAACGTTCCAATTTGATCATAACTATAAAAGAGCGTGTTAAGTGGTTGTGCCACTGCGGCCATCCCCAGCGCTCCGGGAATCATGATAAATAGGAATAAAATAATCGAATCTTCCAATTGTTTACGAATATTACGCATATTATGACTGGCCAATGATTCAGATAAAATCGGCACGACCGTCACGGCAATCGCAGACGCCAATGACACAATGATCATCACCAATTTGTTCGCATTAAATGCAAAGTAAGCATACAACGTATCGATCTGCTTAGTACCCAAATGGTAAACCAGCCGCATCATCGGTTGGAACGTTGCTTGATCCAACAGGTTGAAGACTGTCGTTGCGGTATCGATCACAATAAATGGAATCGCCTGAATAATAATATCGCGGAACAATTGCCAGACTGGAATAACTAGTTTGTTCTCACTCTGAGCAGCTAAGGCATTTAGCTCGGGCCGTTTGCGGAAATAATACCAACCGAGTAATAAGAAGCTGGCAGCCGCCCCGACGAATGCTGCGAATGTCGATTGGGTCACGGCATTCACCCAATCGCCGTGAGCGACGCGCATGATGAAATACGTCGCACCCAACATATAGATGACCCGAAAGACTTGTTCCACGAACTGTGAGATTGCGGACGGCGCCATCTGTTGATACCCTTGGAAGAATCCCCGGGTCAAAGACATCGATGGCAGAATCACCAAGGCAATAGCCAACGCATGCAAGACGGGAATCAGATTGGCATCATAGCCCCCAAAAGCTGTTGAAATCAAGCCAGCACCAAACCATAAAATAATGGCACCAATAATCCCAAAGGCTGACGTCAACAACAAGCCCCGCTTGAACAAGCGCTGTCCAACGGCATATTCATTCATCGCATTATATTCGGAAAGTTGTTTAGAAATTGCGGACGGAATTCCCCCGATCGCAATTAGCAGGAAAAAACTATAAATATTATATCCCTTGGCATAAAGCGCGTTACCTTGCGTATAATCAGCGCCCATCCAGATAACCCACGGGATAATATAAATCGCCCCGAGCACCCGTGAAAAGAGACTCCCAGCCGTCATCCAAGCCGACCCGCGCACCATCTTCTGGTGCGCTTCGGCTTCAGAATTCACGTGTGCATTCTGGGGCTGATTAGCTTTTGATTCCTCAGACATGTTCGTAACCCACTTTCTTAATTCAATCCTAATCATTTTAGATGAAAAACAAACAAGTTGCAATTCAATTCCGGCCTTATGCGTGAGTTTAACCGAACTTTAATGATAAGGTCTTGACAACTGCACCAGCTATTGGCGAACCGTACCGCCGTCCGATACCCTATGGCTGATACAGAAAAAAGACCAATCCGTACGCTTTACCAGCGGCCACGATGCGGTCTCAAATTCGATTACAGCAGAGTGCCGCCATGATCGCCATGATAACCATTTCCGCTGATTAAACCACGTTACTGCTAGTTTTAAGTTAAGCATAGGCGGTTGCACACGCCCTGCCCACCAAAAACACGTGTGATTTGTCTCCCAAACCGAACCAGAACGTCCTCAGAATCTTTATTCACTTAACCAAATCAATCGTAACCGCACTAATTAGTTCTGTGAGTAGTTAAAAAATCGTGATAGCAACCAACAATTGTCAGTCACCATCACGATTAATTTAAGCGATATTCATTTAAGTTGATACTGGTCGTGGTACTTAGTTGGCAACCACGTTAACCAGTTTACCAGGAATGGCGATCACTTTACGAACTGTCTTGCCGGCCGTAAATTCCTGGATTTTTTCATCCGCCAGGGCTAGTTTTTCAAGTTCATCCTTGCCCATATCCTTAGCGACTTCGGCGTGCGAGCGAACCTTACCATTAACTTGAAGCACGATTTGGACCGTGTCTTCTACTAACTTAGATTCGTCATACGTTGGCCAAGTGGCGTAGGTGATCGTGTCATCATGGCCTAATAATGACCATAGTTCTTCCGACAAATGTGGTGCAATCGGTGACAGTAACTTCACAAAGCCTTCGATATAAATGATTGGTAAATCGTCGACCTTGTATGCTTCGTTTACGAAGACCATCATTTGTGAAATCGCAATGTTAAAGCGCATAGCTTCATAGTCTTCCGTGACTTTCTTAACGGTTTCGTTGTAGATTTTCGTCAACTTACCATCATTGATAGTCGTGATTCGGTCGCGAACACGATTGTTTTCATCGATCATTAAGCGCCAAACCCGTTCGATCCACTTATTGGCACCATGTAACCCATCGGTACTCCACGGAATCGAAGCTTCCAATGGTCCCATGAACATTTCGTATAACCGCAACGTATCGGCACCATATTGGTCAACAATATCATCGGGGTTAACCACGTTCCCCCGCGACTTAGACATCTTTTCGTGATTATCACCCAAAATCATCCCTTGGTTAACTAACTTCTGGAATGGTTCCTTGGTTGGCACAACGCCTAAGTCATATAAGAACTTGTGCCAGAAACGTGCGTAAAGCAGATGTAAGACCGCGTGTTCTGCACCGCCCACGTATAAGTCAACGGGTGACCAGTACTTCAACTTGTCATAATCGGCCAAAGCTTCACGGTTGTGCGGATCAACGTAACGCAAGAAGTACCATGAACTCCCGGCCCATTGTGGCATCGTGTTGGTTTCACGCTTCCCCTTACGACCGTTTTCATCGACGACATTTACCCAGTCGTCGATATTCGCTAACGGGCTTTCACCAGTTCCTGATGGTTCCAGGTTCTTAGTTGCTGGTAACCGCAATGGTAGTTCATCTTCAGGAACCAGCGTCGTTTCGCCGTCTTCCCAGTGAATAACTGGAATCGGTTCGCCCCAGTACCGTTGCCGTGAGAAGATCCAATCACGTAACCGATAGTTGACCTTCTTTTCACCGGCATGGTGTTCACCTAACCAGTCAATCATCTTATCAATAGCTGGTTGCTTAGCTAAACCGTCAACAAAACCTGATTTGATGTGTTCCCCGTCGCCAGTGTAAGCTTGTTGGTCATAATCATTATCACCCGCAATGACAGGTTTGATTGGCAAATCAAATTTTTGTGCAAATTCAAAGTCCCGATCATCATGAGCAGGCACTGCCATGATGGCCCCAGTTCCATATGAAGCCAGAACGTAATCGGCAATCCAGATTGGCAGTTTTTCACCATTAACCGGGTTGATGCCGTAGCTACCAGTGAAGACCCCGGTCTTGTCCTTATTCAAATCAGTCCGTTCAAGGTCTGACTTGCTGGCGATTTTAGCTTTGTATGCTTTGATAGCGTCCGCTTGTTCGGGTGTCGTCAATTGTTCAACTAAGTCGTGTTCAGGTGCCAAGACCATGTAACTTGCGCCAAACAGCGTGTCTGGCCGCGTTGAGAACACTTCAATCTCGGTATCGTCAGGTTGACCAGCAACCTTGAAACGAATGGATGCGCCAACTGAGCGGCCAATCCAGTTACGTTGTTGCTCTTTGATGTTTTCTGGCCAATCAATATCGTCCAGGTCATCAATCAACCGGTCCGCATAGGCCGTGATTTTGAGGCTCCATTGCTTCATTGGCACCCGGTAAACATCATAGCCACCGCGTTCCGTCTTACCATCAACCACTTCTTCGTTAGAAACAACCGTTCCACCCATCATATCAGGAGCCCAGTTGACCAACGTTTCAGATTCGTAAGCCAAGCCCTTCTTATAGAGCTGTTCAAAGATCCACTGCGTCCACTTGTAGTAACTTGGATCAGTCGTATTCACTTCACGGTCCCAGTCATATGAAAAACCTAATGACCGAATCTGACGTTTGAAGTTTTTGATGTTCTTGGCCGTAAAGTCCTTCGGGTTATGCCCCGTCTTGAGCGCATATTGTTCAGCGGGTAAACCGAATGCGTCCCAACCCATTGGATGTAAGACATTGTACCCTTGCATCCGCTTGAACCGTGACATAATATCCGTGGCCGTATACCCTTCAGGATGTCCAACGTGTAATCCTTGACCAGATGGGTATGGGAACATGTCTAAGGCGTAATACTTCTTCTTATCCGTCGTATCTAATGTTTTGAAGGTTTTGTTTTCCTTCCAATAATGTTGCCATTTGCGTTCAATGACTTTATGGTTGTATGCCATAGTAGTGCCCCTTTCTTGCTGCCTTGTATGTAAAAGCTAGCATTGCGACTTTCCAACTGACTATTCAAGATGGCATTTTCATGCTTCAACTCAGTAAAAGCGGTTAAAAAACAAAAAAATCCTATAAGCCAATTAAGCTTATAGGACGAAAACGGGTTCCGCGGTACCACCTATGATTCCACGTTACCGTGGCCTCTTGGGAATCTTAACGCGAAACCACGTCCGTACCTACAATCTTGTTCAGCCGGAAGACTCGAAGGTGAGTTCATGATTGGTGAATCCCCGTTTGCAACTACCACGGAGTTTCTGCAAAACACCAGCCACTACTATTCCTTCTCAGAGTCGTAAAGTTATTGTTTTCATAGTAGCAAACCAGCACGTTTTTTTCAAGGGTCCAAGCCCCGCTGGCGATAAATTTTATCATCGGCATTAATCGGACCCCTGATAAAAAATGCTATAATAATGGCAATAATTTATTTATCGGAGGAATCAGTATTGAAGCAACGATCCTGGCAACGTTCGGACAGTTTGATTCTACTTATATTTATAGGATGGTTAGGCTGGACGGCCGCGGTATGGCAACGGGCGCCTTGGTTAACACACTTTGACACCACGTTTGCTAATTTTTGGCATCATAGTCCCCAGTGGTTTCAACACGCGATGGTCACGTATACGCAGCTTGGCAATCCCCACACCATCACCATAATCACGTTAATTATCGGCCTGGCACTCTGGCTGGGCCATAACCCACGCGGCGCAGTCTTCTTTTGGGTCACCACCTGGCTGATTACCGGCTACGGTAATTATCTCATCAAACAGGTCATCATGCGGCCACGGCCAACCGCTTGGCGACTTGTCCAAATTGGGGGGTATAGTTACCCCAGCGGGCACTCGACAACAACGACCGTCCTTATCGGTAGTCTGCTCGTGTTGGCATTTGACTACTGGCACCGCAATGCCTTGACTGGCTGGCTCACTGCCCTCGGCATAACGGCCATCTTGTTAATGATGATCAGCCGGGTCATCGTGGGCGTCCACTATCCCAGCGATACAATCGGTGGCCTTTTACTTGGAAGTGTTTTACTATATATAAGTGCGCGTTTTAGTATGCGTTATCGGCACGGACCGCTTCGATTGCGGCCCTAATTCATGAATTCAACAAGGGGGTAACACTCATTCAACTCAGTTCGGCATTAGCTTATAGCCACGCGCTAATGAACCAAGTCGTCAATCCCGGTGACCACGTGATTGACGCGACGGTTGGCAACGGCCATGATACCGTCTACCTCGCCAATCTGGTCGGGACTACTGGTCACGTCGACGGGTTCGACATTCAATCAGCGGCCATTGAAGCGACGACAACTGCCTTAGATAAAGCAGCGCTCACCCATCAAGTCACTCTGTGGCAAACGGGCCATGAACACATCGCAGATAAGATTGCCGCTGATCAACCTATCAAGTGTGCCGTCTTTAACCTGGGCTATTTACCAGGTGGCGATAAACAAATCATTACGAAACCAACGACAACGTTAACGGCCATAAAAGCCATTCAGGAACGCCTCGTCACCAACGGACTCATTATCCTGCTAGTCTATGCTGGTCATCCCGGTGGTGCGACAGAAGCACAAGCCGTTTTGGATTACGTAACGAATTTAGACCAGCATCAATTCCAAGTCCTACAATATCAGTTTATTAATCAAGTCCATGTGCCGCCATATTTGTTGGCCATTCAGAAACGTTAATTTAACGATAAATTAGCCGAAAAGACCTGTCAGACGATTAGCTTCGTCTGACAGGTCTTTTCAATTAGATACTTAACTTAAAAACCAATGGTACCTTACTTCTCCCACGGATACTTACCGTTCTCATCCTTAGGGGTATTACGCATGATCCGCTTAGTTCCCTCGTCCATCTCGTTACGCCGCTTCTTACGATTATGGTGACGAACAATTAGGACAAGACCACCGATGCCACAGTACACGATCATTCGGGTAAACATCTTAACGGTCCCATAAATGGTCATAATCATTAACATTTTGCGCCCTCCCTTGCCGTCAAATCTACTTAAGCCGTGACCTTAGCAGGCTTAAAGTAATCTAACAATGCTTGCCACTGCTTGAAAACGGCTTCTTCTGAATAACGCTTGGCATTTTCATAGGCCTGAGCACTGTATTGTGCCAGCTGCCCTTGATTCTTCAACAATTCTAAAATCGTTTTGGTCAATTGTTGCACATCGCCGTCTGTCGTTAGGATTCCACTCTTATGATCCTGAATAATATCACTCGGGCCGTACTTCACGTCATTGGCAACCATTGGTAACCCATGGGCTTGAGCTTCTAACAACATCAATGAGAATCCTTCAGCTCGACTTGGCAAAAGTCCTAATTGGGCCCGGTTGTAAACGGCATTGACATCCGTGGTATACCCCTTGAACAATACCACATCTTCCAAGTGCGCTGCAGCAACTTGTGCATGTAGTTGCTTTTCAATATCCCCGTTCGCATAACCCCATAATTCCAACTTGGCATCAGGAAACTGCTTGTGAACTTCAACAAAGGCTTCGATTGAATGATTCTGTTGCTTTTCAGGTGCCAGCCGCGCAACTTGCACGACGAGGTCTTTTTGTCGTTGGTCAAACTTCACCGGCGCGGCTTTTAACGTAGCATTATCAACATAGCCAACCGGAATAGTGAACGCTGGAATATCCTTACCAAAGCGGGCTTCCACGTCCTTAGTTTGTTCCGGTGTCGCAGAAATGACCGCGTTCCAAGCCGCCCAATTATTCAGCGCATTAGCATAATTATTGTTCAAGGTAGAATGCATAATATCCTTAGCATCACTCACATGGTTATTATGTAGATGCAAGACTTTCTTAGCTGGTGTGGTCATATTGAATAAGCCCCAGGCACATTCAACGGTCCGATCACAAATGAAGACATTTTGTTCATCATTCAACTGGTTAAGTTCATCATAGAAGTAACGGGTCAGTTCATTCATCCCATTAAAAGTATGGCTCTGCTCGTTGTAGTTCAAGACGCGCCACGTGATTCGCTCCTGACCAGCGTGATTTAACAAGTGTAACTTCTCCACGTGAATCAATCCATCCGGGCCAAAGTACGCTTCTTGGGCAATCTTACCGTCCCAATCAAATAATTGTTCAAGACACTTAAAACCCCGTGTATCCCACCAACTCATCTTGAGCGTACGACCATTAACGTCAAAGTATTGCACATTGCTAACGGCTTCCGTACCGGCCCGAAGGTAAATAATCATGATTAACTTACCACGTTCCATGACTTGAATCTGATTATCCTTCCGGGTTTTGATAGCATCGGCTGGCACTTCAAAGTCGGCCAAATCAAACCTTTGACGCTTGACCGACTGACTACCACAAAAGAAGTCAAAAAGATTAACAAAATCAGCATCGGCAATGTTGGCCCCTTCAAGCACATCGTGCAAGTTCATTGCGAATACGCGGGTCACGATTTTAGCAGCCACATGGTGCTTCTTGAATAAAGTCAGTCGGTTGATTTCCGCCTGTTCGATTCCTGATTTTGAAAATTGCATGTTATCGTTTAAGAAATAATACATATGCGCCCTCCTACTTAATACCCAGTAATTGTTGCCAACGGTGCCAAACTTTTAAGTCAGTTTGTGACGTATGAAGCTTCTTAAAGGCGGCTTCGCTGAATGCCGTCAACTTCTTCGTATCCGTCATTAATTCGATGACCCGGTCACGCAGCGCCAATTGATTGCCAGGATCAACGATGAAACCGTCATGACCGTCATCAATCCAATCTTTAGGCCCATAATTAAAGCGATAACTAATCACTGGAATTCCGTGACTCATGGCTTCCGGCATACTCATTGGACCACCATCAACAATATCGGTATTGAGCAACAGCTGATAATCATCATAACGTGTTTCTAAATCAGGATGATAATCTAATAAATGCACATTATTCGTCAATTTTAATTCTTCAACCAGCTTATTCAGCGTCTTAAGATACTCTGGATCGCCGTAGCCGTAAAAGTCACACTGAATTTCTTTGACCTGTTGCTTAACTAACGCAATGGTCCGAATTAACTGATCCAGTTGCCGATCTGGCGCCAGCCGCCCAACGTATAGCAATTGCTTGGGGCGGGCCGTGATTGGCCGTAGTTTACTCTGCGCCAACGGACTCGTAGTTACAGTTGGTAACACTGTCACCTTAGCTTTAGGGAACCGCGTCCGCAGATGCTGAGCCTGACTTTCAGTAGCTGTAATGAAACCATCAAAGTGTTGCAGATTATCGAAGGCCGGTGTTAAGAACCCGTCCAACGGGGAATGAATTGGGTCATTAATATCCTTCGCCTGATAAATTGGAACCGTCACATACTTGTGAGAATCATCCTGAAGTTCCAACAACGGCTTCACACTGGTACCTGGGCGATCACTAATAAAGGTCGTCGTTTGCTTGTCCAAATGACTGAGTTCGGCCAAGAAGAAACGAAATAAATGGTTCGCGTCCTGGAAGAAGCGCTCTGCTTGATCACGATAATTCTTTAAAATCAAACGTGACGCTAGCGGATTACCGTTAGTGTCAGGTACATAGTACTGCTCAATAACGGTCTCGCCTTGTAGATTATAAAACCGTTCCAAAACCAGTTTACCGTTCTGACCAAAATATTGTGTACTGGACTTGAAGCCTCGCCAATCCCACAGGTCAGTTGAAGATAAGTTACCTTGATTGTCGAAGAATTCTTGGTAAAAGACGCGCCCAATCGTTCCAGGAATAAAGCCGACGTTGCTAACGTGTTCATCACCATTAAAAATTTTGCTAAAGTTGGCACCCACTTCTACCGCATATTCAACTGGCAGATGCATGTCATCAGTATGCAGAACTTTAGTTGGCACATCCGTGGTTTGTTGAAAGTAATCAAACATATTCAGCACTTGCTGGTTTGCTAACTGAAAAGTTCCCATGGTCTGATGTAGCAAACGGTCATACATCTTAGTCACAATCTGGGCTGGCGCTTTATAGTGGTTAAATAATTTCACCCGGTTGATTGCCGCGTGCTCAACACTCGAATTCTTGCCTAAAATATATTCATTAATGAAGTAAAACATACAGTCACCCTTTCTGTTACCTAGTATTATGCTTGTCGATATGTGTAGTTATAATAGTTGATCAACCCAGATAAGAAGTGTTCACAATCGTCAATCCGTGTCCGGAAATTGTCATGACGTGCATAGAACCCACCAATGAACTTCTGTGGATTATAGAGATACATTGCAATCTCAGGTAGAAAACACCCAGTAGTAATCTCATACAACGCACGATACCGCAATACCTGCCGTAAACGAACCAAGTCATAAGGTGCTATCAAGTCTTCATTACCTGAACGTTTAATCATATCGGTCATTTTGACGGCCGCATCAACTAACTCAAGTAATGTTGGATACGTGGTATCACGCTCTTCAATGAATTTTAGATGACTGAATACATTTTTCAAACCCAGTTTCATATAATCACGATTGTCTGGGAATACCAGTAATGCTTCATTGATTGCATAAGAAATCCAGTGATCATGGTATTTACCGTAGTCATTAGCCACCATGTAATCCAAGATTTGCTTCACCAGATCCATCACATTCTTATCATGTGTTAACTCATATAGTCGGGAAAGCGCAAATGCGACTTCTCCTTCATAATAGATAATTCGATAAGCTGCTTTGACCGTTAAATCTGGATTTAGGACATGAATTAACTTACCAGACGGTTCTTGGAAGAAATGGACGCCTTTAAAAGCTTTCATTAAAACTGGCATGAAAGTATCATCCTTGGTAACGTCTTGATATTTACTCAATGCAAGTATTAATAAGGCCTGTCCACCCAACTTTAGCTCGCCATTATCATCGACGAAGATTGCGCCCTCTTTTTCAATCGTGGCATTTTTTAAGCCCCACTGAATCGCTAACTTAACTTTTGCACAATCTTCAGTGCGCTTTGTGAATGGAATGGCTTCCAGCAAGGCATATAAGGACGAAAAATGCCGCACAACATTGTAATTGCTAAGAACTCTTTGACGAGCCGGAAAATAACCGTAGACAAATTTTCCATTGTCTTTTAACTGATTAATTAGGAAAGTTTCACCATGTTCAATAGCTGATTGCAGCTCGCTCTGCTCGTCAGTCACCACCCGAACGCCCTTACCACAATCCTCTTGCTCAGATAGATTCCAGATTTTCTGCCCGTCAGTAAATACACCAGCGGTTGTAAAGACCCAAACATTTTCTGTCTTTCGAATATCGACTGGTAGCGCTCCTTCACGCTTGTCAAGATACGGCTCTACTCGATCATAGTCGACCCAAGAACCCGAACGATTCTTACCAATTCGATGCGCTTTGCTAGGACGGAAAAATGCTTGTCCATTACTTTCCATCTCCAATAAGGCTGTCTTGAAATCTGCATCAAAACTAATACCGTATCGCCAATAGTTCATCCGAAAAGTAGCTGCCAATCGCTTTTCAAAAGTTTCTCTTGGTAACTTCTGTGTTGATTGAACTGCTTCTAATCGAACCCAACTCGCTTGAGGGGTTTTGGCTAATTGTTGTGCAACTGCTATCCAAGCTTGCTTGAAAGAATCGCAACGATAGAATCGCACTTGGGCCCGATGTCGATGATCCGATACCCGAAAGTGCCAAGGTTACGGTACTTGTACCGTAATCTTTCAAATTTCCAGTTGCAATCAGTGCTTGCTTAAGCTTGGTGACAGTAGATTTTTGCATCTTAGTCTTACCTCTTTCAATTTTCTTTTATGTACGCCAAAACGGGCTTCACGCCCGTTTTGGTTAATAGTCTTATTTTACAACGTATATCGTTAGCAGTACTAACAAATCAGCTTTAAATTTTAACTATTTTTGATTCTCATCATCTTCATCATCATCTTTACGACGACGACCGAACAAGAAGAACCACCAGCCGAGTCCAGCAGCTGCAGCAGCGGTCAACAAGCCACCGAAAATCGTTCCGGCATTATTACTTGTATCAGATGCAGTCTTACCATTCTCGTCAGTATTACTTGAGCCGACCTTATCATCAGCACTATCAGTATCAGCTGACTTCTTATCCTTATCAGAATCATTACTACTCTTCGAATCTGAATCAGTCTGATCAGAAGTTGCATCAACGTCTTGAGCGCTAGCAGCGGCATAAACCACTGATGTAGCAGCAGTTGCTGACGTTGTTGCAGCACCGTCACTGGATGGTGTCGTAACCGCCAACGTTGCGGCTGTGGCCGAGACACCACTTGTTGCTGCAGCACTCAAGCTAGTCGTACTTGTCGAAGCAGCACCGTTGTTAGAAGCAGTCGATGAAGTTGTCGTACCAGTGCCAGTACCTGAATTATTTCCAGTAGAGCCCGTCGTATTGCCCGAACCTGATCCAGTATTTGAACTGGAACTTCCATCTGAGCCAGAATTACTACCATTGTCAGAATTGGTTCCATCATTTGAATCTGAATCTGTGATTGTATCGGAGTCACTGTCGTTATTCGAATCACTGTCTGAGTCTGAGTCGTTGTCGGAACCTGAGTCGCTGTCTGAGTCAGCGTCACTGTCGGAATCCGAATCACTATCCGAGTCGGAGTCACTGTCGGAATCCGAATCACTATCCGAGTCCGAATCACTATCCG
>NZ_JAKZEQ010000020.1:0-58435 GCF_022549155.1 Lactiplantibacillus sp. ME-2 | reverse complement strand
GAACGATGTATAAACTGAACGCTTCTGAGCCAACCGATGTTGGCTGACAATTTTTTTAAAACCTTATCCAGAGGAGTGATACCAGCAGGAGATGGCGTTTTAGTCCAAAGTAACCAGTAATAATAGACGGTTTCCCATTTAGGAAAATCGCTGGGTAAATCGCGCCAAACGCACCCATTTTTCAAGGTATAAAGCAGGGCACAAAAGATATCATATAAATCAACCTTTCTTGGCTTAGTCCGCTTACGTATGCCTTCTAGATCTGTCCGGATTAGTTCAAATTGTTCACGAGAGATGTCGCTACTATAATGGTGTGCAAAGCTTTTCATGGATTAAAAACTCCTGTTTTTGATCTAATTTAACTAAAATCAAATCGAATGTCAAAGTATCCAAACACGTTCTTAGGGGCTGCGGGCCAAATTGCTCGTTTAGCCGAACAGCAATTTTTAGCCAACACAACTGATAATTTGACACTTTACTTACGTAATAGTAGCCGGGTCGCAGACCAACAATCTGACCGGGTGACGATTATCGATGGTGACACGACTGATGAAGCCAAATTAACCCAGGCGATGACGGGACAAGATGTCGTTTATGCTAATTTGGCTGGTCAAAACATCAAACAGCAGGCTGAAACAGTGTTAAAAGCCATGCATACCAGCGGCCTCAAACGGCTCATTTGGATCTCAACTTTAGGGATCTATGACGAAGTTCCCGGCAAGTTCGGTCAATGGAACAACGCAACGTTGGGTAGTTACCTGACGCGCTACTACGCCGCGGCTGAAGTCCTAGAAAATTCCGATCTCGACTACACAATCATTCGCCCTGCGTGGTTGACTAATAAGGACGAAATCGACTACGAAATAACCCAGCGACACGATCCGTTTAAGGGAACTGAGGTTTCTCGTAAGAGCATTGCGGCACTCGTCGTTAAATTAACCCAAGATCCCACAAGTAACATTCGCACGTCTTTAGGTGTTAACAAACCTAATACCGATGGTGACAAACCTGCTTGGTATTAATTAATTACCAGGCCGTCAAAAAAACAATTTAAAGATCAACCAGAATCACCACAATAGGCAATGCGTGGTGGTTCTTTTATTATCCATCAAATTATGAGAAAAATGATAATATCTAGACAGTTAACTAACGATGACTGATAATCAAGCTATCAATTCACTGGTACAACCAGCAATCCGTTCTCATGTTTTTTTCATCAAAAGCAATACCTGTAACCATTGATAAATCGCGGGTCTTTGCAATTGACGGTCAAAAATACAAGTGTTAAATTATAGACTCAATTTGAAAATAACCGGCGATATTCTTCAGTTTTCAAGGAGGCTTTCACTTGAATTTGAAATGGTACGTTAAGCAATTTAATGGTCTAACCACCACCCAACTGCACGATATTTATCAACTTCGTGCCAAGACCTTTATTAAAGAACAAGATCGGTCTTACCAAGACCCTGATGATACTGACTTGGACGCGCGTCACGTCTTCGCCTACGATCAGGGGCAACTCGTCGCTTATGCACGAATTTACGAACATGCTGGGGTCGTTTCGTTCGGCCGGATAACGACTGACAGTTGCTATCGTGGGACGGGCCTTGGCAAGCAACTCATGAATCACGTCATGGCAATTCTTAAAGTGCATTACAGCGCCGCCACCATTGAAATCGATGCCCAAACGCACGCCCAGAAGTTTTACGAGAAGTTCGGATTGATTGCGGAAGGTCAGCCTTATATTGACCTGGGTGCCGAAGTTATTAAAATGCACGCCCCCGCCCGGAAACTGGTGTTGGCGTAGCACAACTTACCAACCATCGTCCCCAAGATAACTTTAATCTACTCAAATTATGATTAAAGCTGCGCATCAGAATGTTAAAATTCTGACACGCAGCTTTTATTTTTGGTCATTTCACAAATGGTCAAGTCCTGCTGAGCCCTTATTCAAGGGCCCTAACTAAACAAAAATGATAACTATCATTACAACTAATCACTAGCCGGATCACTCCGATACTGCTGCAAGATATAAATCGCGACAATCACCAATAACGAGCCGAGGATTTCGACCCATGTCACTTGTAAGCCCAAGAAAATAATACTTAGTACAAAAGTCACTACTGGTTGGACGGCATCGACAATACTGACCACCGCAGACGGCGCGTACTGTAGACTATGTAGCAACGATAAGAAAGCAAAAATCGTCCCGATTAAAACGATGGCGCCAATTGAAGTCACTAGCGTTGGTGTAATTTTTGGTGCACCGATCCAAATTGGGTGATATAAATTAAATAGGATTCCCGCAATCAATGTCCCCCAACCAAGAATCACGACCGGTGAATTTTCGGCTACAATCTTTCGCGGCAAGACTACGTACAAGGCCGCTGTTACCCCCGAAAGGATTCCCCAGACGAGTGCATCCATCGGAATCGCCAACTCATGAATGTTACCCTTAGTGATTGCTAAAAACACCCCCAACAAGGAGACCGCAAACGCAATTAAATCAGTTCGTAAAGGCAGTTCCCGTTTAAACAGCAACGTTCCTAGTACAATAAACAAAGGACTTAAGTATTGTAAAATAGTGGCGGCAGCGGCTGTTCCGCGCTCAATACTGATGTAAAAAGTATACATATTCGCCATCAATCCCACTGTCGCGTATGCCACTAATTGTCCAACCGACGCCCAAGATCTAAAGACTTTGAAGATTTTGGTACCCTGTTGCACAAATCCAATCGCTAACAGAATGATTCCAGCAGATAACGTCCTTACAGATAAGAACCAATCAGCCGGGATGGCTTGGTTTTGTGATACGAACTGCATCACTGTACCTGAGACTCCCCACAGGGTCGAGGCCAACATCGCCCACATGATGCCCTTCATATAACGGTTAGTTGTCATATTTTTCAATTTCGCTCTACCTCAATTTAATTAATGGCAATATTATACCGAGACTTAATTAAAACTCACTGAAAATCGAGCATTGTTTTTTAGGAAGATTCAGTAATCTTTATCATAATCAAGTTCTATCATCTATAAGCAACGATAAATCCGAACTTTTATTACTAATTGTGCGCAATTACACGGAAACCGACCTCAACTAAATAGCACTGGGGCAGGTAACTACAGTAATTGCCCGCCCCAGTGCTATTTAAGTTCGTACCGATCCTAACAATTTGCGCCCATACTGATGCCGTTTCCAGCACACCGTACTTCAAGTGCCGTTTGGTTAGCTATTGTTTCACTGTTGACAATCCCTAGTCCGAACTGACCAAGGCAGAAGTACTTAAAAGAGCGTCCCAACGTAGTAGTGAATGAACATCGTCACGATCCCAACGAGCACGTTGCGAATCACCGCCGTCTTCACATTGCCCTTACCTAATACGGCCGATAAATATCCTGTTAAGGCCACGGCAACGGACACCGCGATAATTGTTGCCGGCCACTGCCAATGAGCCGGTGCAAACGTCATCGCGAGCAACGGGAAGACGCCTCCTGCTGACGCTGAGAATAGCGATGCAAACGCTGCATCCCAAGGATTCATATAGTGTCCTAGTTGCATATCATATTTGATGCTGACAACGGTTGCCAATGGTTTTTTAGTTAATAAATCGCGTGCAATCGCCATCGCCGTCTCTTCCGTCACGCCAAGAGTCATATAGTGGCGTTGAACAGCATGCAATTCACCCTCAAAATCCGTCTTCAGCAATTGCCGCTCCTTTTCAACCACGGCTTTTTCAGTGTCCTTCTGCGTGCTGACCGAAGCATATTCTCCTGACGCCATCGAAAAAGCACAGGCTAATAAATCAGATAATCCAGCAATAAAAATCGTGAACTGATTAGTCGTGGCGGCCGCCACACTAAACAGCACCCCCACAACGGTTAAAATACCATCATTAGAACCTAAGACACCTGCTCGTAATGAGTTTAACTTCTCATCCATCGTTTGTTTGGTCTTCTCAGACTTTGTCCTTGTCAGTTGCATAAGCTCGCTCCCCTTGACCCTTTAATTAAGCAAATAAGTGACCAATAAAGTACGTTACGATCATCGTCAATAACCCGGCAACGACGTTACGAACCATTCCGCGCCGACGATTAGCATTACCCAGCATCGCCGCAACGTATCCCGTAATCATTAATGCAATTCCGACAGCCAACACCGTTGCTAACACCTTCACCCGTGGTGGGAAAAAGGTGATCGAAACTAATGGCAAAATTGAGCCAGTGGGAAAGGCAATCATCGACGCAATACCAGCCGCATACGGACTGATGAACTGGTTCGGATTGAAACCATAGCGCTCACGCACCGTCGTAGTCAGCGCATCTTCCGCCATCATTTCCCGGGTTGCTTGTTGCGCCAACGGTTTACTGATTCCTTGATCGACATATTTTTGTACGACTAGCGACGCTTCTGCTTCATAATCATCGGCAAGTGCTGCCTTCTGCTTAGTAATCGCCATTTTTTGTGAATCTTTTTGCGTATTCACGGAGACGTATTCACCCATGGCCATTGAAATCGTCCCAGCCAACATCCCGGCTAGTCCAGATATTAAAATCGAAAAACTATTGGTGGTTGCCCCCGCAACGCCAACAACAATGCCGGCAACTGATAGAATTCCATCATTCGCTCCCATGACACTTGCTCGCAAAATATTAACCCGCTGTGCCAAAGACATCCTTTTTTTCATGTTTGCCGCCTCCGTAGATACTTTATAATCATTATTACCTAGTAAATATTATATCTTTCAGAAAGAAAATGCAAGGCTTATTTGTAATCATTATCGAGTATAAGTTATGTATCCCTAAACTATAATATAGTATACCACCATTTAATTATTAAAGTTAATTTGAATAATTATTATAGGTCATTGAAAGTGCTATTCTGCCTAGAATCAAAAAAAGCAGCACCGTTAGCATAAAATGCTAACGGTGCTGCTTTCATATTTTGACCCTAATATATTCCAACTTAGTTTGCTAACCGGAACTGTTGGGTTGTCTTTAATTCAAATTCAGTCGGTTGCGCGGCCGTCATTAAAGCTGGTGTCAATTCGACCCGCGTAATCGTCTGATCCGCGTATGGTTGCATGTAAAATGCTGGTTCATTCATGCTCATATAGGCGCGGTACTGGGTATAATCTGGCGTCCCGTTATCTTGCATCTTAACGCCCTTAGGAATCTCCACTGAGTTCAGCATGTGTGATAATGCGTTGACAGCTTCTGCATCAGTCGTTACTGCATCCGTATGTTCACGCATGAAGACCGTCCGAACGAAGCGTGCAACTGACGTATAGTCACCAGGCATTCCCAACGCCCCAGTTCCAGGACCGAAAGGATTCACCGTCATGTCACCGTATTGACGACTAGGATGAGGGCCGGGTTGTAAGTTGACGTAATTACTCAAATTCTTGAGATGCCATTCAAAATCTGGTGTGTTCGTCATGACGCCCACCGGATTCTTCATGTAGTGAACACCGTCATTTTCCAATTCTAAGACGTAAGTAGAACCACTCTTGTCACTAATGATCCAGTGTAGTGGTACCACAATATTCAATAGTGGTGCGGCGGCTTCCATCACGTTCAAGTCAGCAATCCGTTCGCCTAATTCGGCGGTGCTCTTCACGTTTCCTAAAATCCACATTAAAACTTCGTGGGGTGCCAAGTTAACCTTGCCAGCCTTAGTCTGCTGAGTAAAGTGAGCTTGCCCCGAGAAATAGAGTGCAGCAGCACTGACCCCGTGCTCATTGACACCATCGACAAAGATATAGCCATTTAAGTCACGGCCCGTTCCAACAAAGCTATACGGGCTATCAAAACCGTCCGCATTGGTAACACTGTCAAAATGGTGATTCCGTGGGATTGCCACTGGTCGACCACCAAGTTCAAAAGCAAAGTCCATGGTGCGTGCTAAAAACTGATCACCCGCCGTGGTTTGAATCGTTAAACTAGTACACATGGGTTTCACATCCTTGATTTAAATACTATTATTCTAGCATCTAAACCCATTATAAACACACATTTGCACAAATTAATTTACGCCAATCAGTTTATCTTAGTCTTTTAATCGTAACGTCATCGCATTAATTGCCACGATTACCGTGCTTAATGACATCACTACCGCACCAAACATCGGGTTCAAAATAAAGCCGAGTGGTGCGAGAATACCAGCAGCCAAGGGGATTGTGATGACATTGTATCCAGCACCCCACCATAAATTTTGCGCCATCTTCCGGGTCGTTCGCCGGGCCAGAGCCAAGAAATCGACCACATCATTTGGATTACTCTTAACGAGAACGATATCAGCAGAATCAATAGCAACGTCAGTCCCAGACCCAATGGCAACGCCAATATCTGCCCGGGCCAGACTAGGGGCATCGTTAACACCATCGCCAATCATCATAACGTGGCTACCATCAGCCTGATACTGTTGAACGAGCTTAGCCTTATCTTCGGGCAATAAACCCGCATGCACTTCTGTAATTCCGAGCTGCTTAGCAACGACTTGGGCGCTCTGCGGATTATCACCGGTTAGCATTACTGGGGTAATGTTTTGGGCCTTCAAACTATCGATCAAGTTCTTGGCTTCCGGCTTGATCTGGTCACCCTGAGCGACAAAACCTAAGACTGTCTGCTCTTGAATCAAAAAACTGACTGAGTTACCGGCACTTGCCAGTCGATTGAACGTTTGCTGGTCATAGGCTAAATTTTGTTTATCCAAGTAAGCTGCCGAAACGATTTGATACGTCTGCCCATCAATCGTGCCGCTTAACCCGACACCAGTAATCTGATGAACATCCTGACTAACCTTAGGGGTTAACTGATGTTCCTTAGCGGCAGCAAGAATTCCGACAGCTAAGGGATGACTAGAGCCATTTTCCAAACCGGCCATCATCGCCAAGACTGCGTCCGCAGTTAGCCGGTCGGCGCTACTTTGATAATCAGCGACCTTAAAGTTACCAGCTGTCAATGTCCCGGTCTTATCCATCAACGCGTAGTTCAACTTTTTGACTTGTTCCATCGCATCCCGATTACGAATCAGTAACCCGTGGCTGGCCGCAATCGCCGTACTCCGTGCCACTACCAATGGAATTGCCAATCCTAAAGCGTGAGGACAAGCAATCACGAGCACTGTCACCGCAATTGATAGTGCTAACGCCAGATTGCCCACGAGTAACCAGACGATAAAGGCAACGATTGCAACGGTCAAGGCAGCGTAGAACAAGAGTCCGGCCACTTTATCCGCCATATTTTCTTGCGACGATTTGGCCGCCTGTGCGTCACTGACTAACTTCATGACTTGGGCTAAGTATCCGGATTCACCAGTCCCGGTGACTTTCATCTCAAACGTCCCATCACCATTGACTGAACCACCCACAACTTGATCCTTAGCGCGTTTTTCAACTAACTTAGCTTCACCAGTAACCATCGCTTCATTCACACTAGTCGCACCATTTAACACTGTGCCGTCAGCTGGAATTTGTTCACCAGCCCGGACCTGAACTTGATCACCATTAGCTAGATCAGCAATTGCCACGTCATGGACCTGCCCATCAACTAACTTATGTGCCGTACTTGGTAACAGTTTTGCTAGTTTATCTACCGCCGATCCCGCATTCATGACCGTATTCATCTCGATCCAGTGGCCTAACAACATGATGACGATCAAAGTCGCTAGTTCCCAGAAGAAATCGGTCACCATTGGTTTTGCATTTAACAAGTCATTGGCAACCACAGCATAGATACTGTAAACGTACGCCACACTGATACCCATTGTAATCAACGTCATCATGGCAGGCTTATGATTCTTGACCTCCGCCTTGGCACCACTGAAAAACGGTTGCCCACCGTATAGAAACAGGATCGTGCCCAAAATTGCGACGATATAATCGGACCATGGCCGAAAAACGATTTGAAATGGTAAATTGACCCCCATCATCGGACTCATAATGATAATCGGAATCATCAGAACTAATGCTACCCAAAACTTCAACTTGAGATTGCCCATGTGCATCATCTCACCGTTACCCATATCCATATCGCCCATGTCATTTGAATCATGGTGCGCCATGTGTTGCATATCCATGTCTTTCATAATAGCGACCTCCCCTAGTCGGATTGTCTACATCTGTAATTTATGGCTAAAGTTTACAATTGTAGACGATAAAAGTCAAGAAAAACACTTTCTTGACTTTTTGTCGCCATTCATCTGTTTTCTGAGTATCCTATCTTGAAAGTAAGTCCCTTCCATTAGGCGCACTATAACTGATGGTTCCGATTAAGGCCTGCACGAATGCCCCATGATCAGTTAGCCAAGTATCTTTAAAATCATTCTCCTCAAAAAATGTCATGTTCAGATTAAGAAAATCCAAACATGACACTCAGTGTTACTTCAATATTCGTTTATAATCACATTAACACCGCGTCCCCGGCACACAATCGCAGTCCACCATTTCTGGCGCATCCTTGGCTTTTTCAGCCAATACTGCCTGTAAAGCGGCGATATCCGTTTGACTCAATTCCGTTTGGTTAACAAGGTCCACCAGCGTTTGACCAACGCGCATCTGACATAAATGACCGAAGAGGGTGTCCACGGCTTCATCCATCGATGGCTGTTCCTCAACCATTGGATAATAATTGAACGCTCGACCATTCTTTTCAGCACGTAATGCACCTTTTTTGACGAGCCGTCCAAGCAGTGTCTTGACCGTTGCTGTCTTCCATCCCATCTTATCCGCCATGATTTCAGCGACCTGACTACTCGTGACATTGCCCAACGTCCAAGCAACCCGCATGACTTCCCATTCGGCATCACTGATTTCAATTTTAGTTTGTGCTTCCAATGGTTTGACCACCCTTCGAATTAAATTAACTGTAGTTTACAACCGTAAACGTAAAAAAGCAACTATCACCCTCGCACGGTTCATCATCTAGCATAGCGCAATTTTCTTTCTAATATCAACATTGACTGCCATTAACCACTACCCAAATCATCACTAGTTAGGTTAATAACTTGATTGGCGCAAAAAAGCGGCCCTAATTACTGAGCCGCAACAAAATGATCTAATAATGATGATAACGCCGCGACGCTATCTGGATAATTGCTCGGATGTTGTAATAGGTAGCTCTTAATTTTGCCGTGATACAACACCGTCGTGGCGGATTGTCCGCTCGTCTGCAATAAACTCCGCCGAAATTCATTGAGCAACAGTTGTAACCCGCTTTGCGCTGCGTCTTGGCGCTCCAACATCAGTGCTGCACGACTGATAGCATCGAGCACCTGCGTTTGCGTGATTTGTGATTGTGTTGACATGTTTTTCCCTCTATTTACTATAATATGCTTAAGTATACACCGTTAGTGGCACAAACAGGTATTATTTATCTGTTAAAAAACTATGTTATGCTACTAAATATTAATTATTTTAGTGACGGGGTTCAGCATTTGAAACCAAACTCAAAACTATTACAACGACTACGATCATGGATGCGTGGGCGGTACGGTCAAAACGATACGTTAAACCGCTTTTTAAACAATCTCGCTTTACTATTGATCGTCATCAGTTTTTTCATTCGCACCGGGTGGCTACTTTTAATTGCCGTGATACTCATCGGTATTAGTTACTGGCGTTTGTTCTCTAAAAAGATTTATCAGCAAGTTGCGATCAATCGCGGCTTTCAGCGCTTTTGGCCACCGATTGTTCGCCCATTCAGCCGTTTAAAATACCAGGTCAAGCAGCATTGGCAATACCGCTTTTTCCGCTGTTCACAGTGTCACCAACGGATTCGGATTCCGCGTCATCATGGTCGCGTTCGGATAACTTGCCCCCAATGTGGACACCAATTCGAAGCTAAAGTGTAACCATCGTGCTTGGATGAAAACATAACGATTGTTGAACATAACTGATCCGCCTGCGGACCTGATTTTGCTTAGCAACCACCTATAATAGGCCACCTTAGTTTGACACTGAGGTGGCCTATTTACATACAAAAACACTATTTTAACAACCATTACGTGCTACCTTTCTCGCTCAATGAAACTGCCGACAATTGCAGTCACAGACGTACTAGTTGAGTGATGGTTTTCAAACTACCGTAAATCAATCCTCTTTTTTCAGAAAAAACACTTACGAAAAAAATAATTTTCTGGTATGCTAACCCATTGTATTCAGGAAAGTGAGTGTGAACAATATAATGGATTCAGTACAAAGTAGCCCGCAAGCTAAACAACGGGCCCGCGTTCCCGTTGCCCATCCCATGCTAGCCATGATGGGGATGTTAATTGGTGGTTTTGTTGGGATGTTTAGTGAAACATCACTGAACATTGCCCTCCCCCAATTGATGGCTCAGCTACACGTGTCAACGGCAACTGTGCAATGGTTAGTAACCGGTTACATGCTTATGATTGGGATCGTCCTTCCACTTTCAAGCTTAATTACCAAATGGTTTACGACCCGCCAAGTGATCTTGTTTGCCTTGATTGACTTCGCCGTTGGTGCGATTATTTCGGCTTCAGCACCTGGCTTTGGCGTATTATTATTCGGTCGAATGATTCAAGGTATCGCAACTGGCCTGATCTTACCACTCATGTTTACCGTGGCTATGCAGATTTTTCCACCCTACAAATTAGGGGCAGCTATGGGGATGGTCGGTTTAGTCATCATGTTCGCACCGGCCGTGGGTCCAACGATTGCTGGAGCCATCTTAGGACTAGCTTCATGGCGGTGGATTTTTTGGCTCTTTATCCCATTCTTGATTATTGCCTTTATCTTTGCCGTCACTTCACTTAAAAACATTGCGAAAGTAACCCGGCCGAAAGTGGACTTCTTATCCATTTTACTTTCAATGGTTGGCTTTGGTAGCCTTGTTGTTGGCGTTAGTCTTGCTAGTGATCAAGGTTGGGGGTCGCCCGCTGTACTAGGTGCCTTAATTTTGGGACTGGTTATTCTGGCTTGGTATGCCCATCGACAACTCACCATGGAATCGCCAATTCTGAACCTTAAGACATTTGCTATCCCTGGTTTTCGGGTTGGCGCTTGCCTCGTTATGATTAACTTTGGGATTATCTTATCAGCCATGTATTTACTCCCAATGTACATTCAAAAGGGGCTGTTGATTCCCGTTGCCTTGACTGGGGTCATCATGTTACCCGGTGGCTTGATGAACGCAATTGTATCGGCCGTCTCGGGTCGCTTATATGACTCGATTGGCGCCCGCACTCCAGCAATGCTGGGGTTCTTGATTTCAATGGTTGGTGCCCTCATGTTGGCACTGACAACCACGCAGAGTGCAACGTGGTACGTTATTTTGGCCCACGTTATCTTAATGATTGGGGCGCCATTAGCGATGTCCCCTTCACAGACGCATGGTTTAAATTCCTTAACGGGACCAATTGCCGCCGATGGTAGTACAATCATGAACACACTACAGCAAGTCGTTGGTGCCATTTCAACCGCAATTGCAACGAGCTTATTAGGCATTGGCCAAGCTTCTTACTACGCCAATGGGGGTCATCAAGCTGCTAGCGCGTTCGTCAACGGTGCCCATTACGGGTTCTACTTTACGTTTATTTTAGCGCTCGCCGGTTTGTTGCTTGCAACCCGTTTGTCTAAAAAAACGACTAACTAACTGTCATTAATCAAAACTAGCGCTGTTAATCATAAGCAGCCTAGTTTTTTTATTTTACGATCGATTATCATTGAAGTAGTCTTGGGTGGCTTCTCATCAGCAAGCACCCAAGACTACTCAGTCACCATGCAATGCTTAGCGTTCTTACCATACTAAGAATCCTGATAAATAATTGCACTTTATCGCATTTTAATGCACAATTAAAATGATAATATGAGGAGTCGAAAGTAATTTATGGAATTGACAATTGGTTTAATTATTGGCACCAGCATCATTCTTGCCATACTGTGTGGCATACTCAGTATTTACTACTGTCACCACACCAAAAAGCTGAACGGTACGATCTGGGCACTCATTGGTATTGCGCTATTGTGCCTGGCTGGCTTTTTTGTTTGGGTCGTCTGGTTTGGGTTATAAACTAAACTGCGGCTCACCGTTACTAGTAACCAATCCGAGGAGGAATTGCTCATGAACCCAGAAGACATGTTTCAACGTTATCTCAACAAATATCAGATTACGTATCAACATCCTGAACATGGTCTAGTTATGCTGACCTCCCCTGTCTGGCCCCAACATCCCGAGCTCCAGCAGGCCATTCAAAGCGCTTTTCAAGGCCTAAACGGCGTCACTAGTATTACAATCAATAGTCCCGAACAATTAGTCATGCGCTATCACTCTGATCAGTTACGGCGGCTAAGTCCGCTGACTTTACTTAGCTTAGAACGCCAGTTAAGCAAGCAATATCATCAAGCTGGCTATTAAACTTAATGGAACGCAAAAATGCAGGCTACCCGGTTAAAAGTGGATAGTCTGCATTTTTGCACTTTATTATTGATTTAGAATGTTACAGCTGCCATTATTTTACCTTCATCGCCGCTAAAATCGACAATGTGGCGTTTTAAGTTAGCAGTCCAAGCTTGACACCCAGCCTTGGCAAACTGCTTGACAGCGTCTGTTAGAGCCAGCTGGCCAGCAATATATTGCTTTGCGATTTGTTCAACTGCCGCGGCATCTTCTTCACGAGCGACCCGGACTGCTAAGCCATTCGTCCGCCGTTCCACGAGATAACCGTTCTCACCAAAGTAAGTTGTGGCACCAGTAGCAACATCATATTGAAAATGTTGAACGCCCAAATCGGCTTCTTTTTTGGCAATCGTGGCAAAGTCTGCGTGGTCACCTAAATTATTTAATACGTCATCGATCTCAGTTAATTTAAACATCATGACACCCCTCGTTCTAATTTCGTTTACTTATCTATTGTAATCCAATTAGACACGTTTGGCAGGTAACGGGTAGAAAATTCGCATTAAAGCCACGTAAATGACCCCGATAAGCGCCATGTCAATGAAGGTTGCACCAGTCACCGTCGCAATCCAAGCAATGTGCTTCAATAACAAGAAGATGGCCACACCTAGTACCCAACATAATAGCGCAATCCAATTCACCCCATGATGATACCAATACTGCCCCTTAGAGCTCGCCAGTTCGTTGATATCATAGTGCTGACGATGCCGCCAATAGTAATCGACTAACATCACGCTGATCATCGGTCCAAGCACCATCCCAATATAATCTAGGAACGCCGTGAATGCAGCTAAAAAACTCCCCATGATTAATGGAATCAGTGTGACTAACGTGGCAATGATTGTCACGGCCCACAGTGCTGGTCGTAACCGAATCCGTGGGAAGATATTCGACAGCGCCGAACCAGCCGCCAATAAGTTTACCGCGTTCGCCGTCATACTCGTTAAGACAATCACCAGTAGTGCTAATACCCCCAAGCCTAGTCGACTCGCAATGGTACTCGGGTCAGAGTTATTAGGATCATAAGTTCCAGAAGTAATCGCGATACTGATCGTCGCGGCAAGCCCGATAAAGGCGAACCAGAACAAGCCGGTAAAGGCCCCTAAAAATGGCATGCCAGTCGCGCCACTCTTTTTGCGCGTAAACCGCGTAAAATCAGCACCCGCTGTCACCCAAGACAAATTGAACGCCGCTAGCGTATCCATCCCAGCCCCCGCCGTCATATGTAAATGTGTCGGCGCCTGCCACGTTAACAAATCATGCACTGAGACCGTCTGGAACACGACGACCGTCTCCCATAAAACAAATAAGATGACAAGAATAATACCTAAACGTTCAATCATCTGAACCGACCGTTGACCGACCGAAACACTCAATAAATGCAACACACTCATGACAATAATTCCGAGGATCAGTCCTTTAGCCCCACCGGGTTTACCATAGACTGGCCAGCCAACTAGATCGTGTAATAAATAGCTGACAGAAGTTGCTGCAATGAACGTGTTTACCGCTGTCCAGCCAATATACTGGGTCAAGTTCACAAAGGACGGAACGTAACTGCCCCGCACACCAAAGGAACCACGAATCAAGCTCATCGTCGCCGCCCCGGTCTTATACCCCATGAAGCCGACTAACGATAAACATAAATACGATAGCGTGGACGATGCTACAATCACTTTAAGCGCCGTCAATAAACCACACGCAGCCAATACACCACCAACGTACCACGTGCCATTATTGGCATTGGCGCCAATCCAAGTTGCAAACATGTCCCAATTAGACATGTGTCGGTGCTTAGGCGCCACCACTTCTATTTGATACTTTGACTCTTGCTGCACATCGTTCACCCTTTCTACAATGTTTTCCATTGTAGTTTTTTTAGTGACGCTTGGTCAAGTCTATTTAGTTTGAACAGTGATTTTCAAGAATGCTTTTATATCAAAGATAACAGGCTACTTTTACCATTTAAAATAGCTCGTGGTGCACTTTTTGGTGCATTTTATCTTCAAAACACATAAACTTACCGATTAATCATGCTGGCGGGCAATACATATAATAAGTGCGGATGATGTTTTATAAATTTAAGTATTGGTAAATTTATTGTTAACTAGATCAAACAATTGGCCTACAACTGGCACAATAGAATTGAAAGACAAATTTGTTAGGAGTGATAGCCTTTGACCACTAAAAGTATTCATATTAAATTTCCGTCTTACGAAGACGCTGGCGTTTTACTGTTTAAGTACACACTTAGCACTGGCGAAGTAATAATCGGCAAAGCACAATTTGAATTCGATTTTCTTACCCCGCTTCATCCACAGATTATTATACTAAATTCACCATTTACCCAACTCAACGGCACAACCATTGAACTTGGTAAAATAGGCGGACAGTATACCTTACCGAATGGTGACCTTTTAATTGCTGGGTAGCTATTGCGTTTCTTTAGCTTCTATCAAGTGTTTTTTGATACTATTGCGATAGGGTCATCTATTACTTGGCATAAGACTGACTCGTTAATCATTTTATAACACTAGCTGTCCCAGATTGATTCTGGGATGGCTTTTTTATTAACAACCGTAAAGGCTGTTACGCTTGTTTCTAACATTTTAGGATCGGTACAACAGGCGTACTCTCTGTACGGTTGTTAATAAAATAACAATGCTATGGCTATGATAACAGGGTTCAATGGCATTGCTATAGCATTTTCATGTTGAGCTTGTTTCCAAATCTATTCGTATTGTTTTGTAACGTTCACGTTATTATTGGAGCATGGCCAGACTGAAAGTTATCACTAGCATTGCTATATCAGTGTTTACGATTAATCAAAAACACGCTAAAACTCCAGTTTTCTCTAACTTATTTGTGTTGATTGATTAACTGCAACCATTCACGCATAGCTTGCTTGCGGATGACATAATATTGCGACTTACTTAGTCCCGATAGTTCATAGGCCACCCGTTGGCTACCATCCGCCACAATGAACTCATTACGCAATAGATTGGCTTGACGTTCATCACGGATGCTATCAATTGTCCTAGTGACCTGCTGACAATACTGCTCCATTTGTTGCAGTCTCTTAGGTTTACCGGTGCCCAGCCAGTTATCAAATGGTTGGCTAACAATACTGTGGTAAAAACGATACTGCTTTAAATATTGGCGCGCGTCTTGATACCATTGCTCCATGCTTTCGCCCCCTAAGAGACTAAAAAGCGCCAGCGTTTATAGCTGACGTTTTCTAGCCCTACTCCTTAAACCCATCATACCACTTGCTAATCATCAAAAAAAGGGACGCTAGCCACCCCGCAAACATCCCTTTTAACGTATGCTGCCATTCCTGACTACACTACGACTAATTCCCACAAAGTTAATTATAGCACGTCTGACTGTCCGAACAGCTGTCTGCATTATATGCACACAAGTAACCCAACCAGTAACCCAACGCCATCTAAGCCAGCTGACATACTCATCCGTTTTTACATTCCTACATTTTCCAACATTTTCATTTATTTAAAACAGCTCTAAGGCCAGTCATAACAAGCATTCAAGCTATTAACTAACTAGCGATGTTCAATTTCCAGTATTTTCCAGTAAAAAATCCGACATAATCCGACATTTTACGAGTTCTCATTAGCCGTCAAGCGTTGATATAACAGCACTCCGGCCAAATATACCATCTAACCGTGTCGGGTTACTTTTCACTTACTATATGGTGTCCGTTTTGTACGAATAATATCAACATTTACCAACATAGGGTTGCACCATATCGTTGAAATATCGGTGTTACGGGGTGCACCCTATGAGTTTGCAAAACAATGTCATGTTTTGTCAAGTTGTAGACGTGCTTAATCAATTGTAGCGATCACTTTTTTTCAACTCTGTACAGGGCAAGCCAAAATTTTCAACCTACAATCAATCCAACGAGCAGTCCACACATTAGCAGAAATAAGCAGTTTACATAGCAAAGCAATAACAAATTTTAACAGGTAGTTTCGCATAAGGTTTTATAAGGTTTTCCAGTCTTCACAATACTATCCATTTAGTAAACTTTTGTAACCCCTATGCGGCTTTTAGACTAGCAATTGTTAATATTAACCCGTTTTTAATTTCTAACATTTTCTAACATTTTGATTCCATTATTTTCCAATATTTTATATTGCCATCAAAGCCTTTTAACCATTGATATAACAATCCATTTTCATATAAATAACTAACGGGACAACTTCGCTCAACTAAAAAAAGCATCGTACTTTTTAGCACGATACTCACTTACACTTATTAACTAAACCGTTCAATCTCTTGTAGTGCATGACGGGCGAGTGCGCGCTGTTCTTCGCTACTGTCCGGGTCATTGAGAGCTTTAAGTGATAATGACTTCATTACATAGCTGTCAATCACCCAGCCCTGATCGGTGTGACTGAAATGGCTATCGTCATACTCCTTATAACACGGGTACATTGCTTTAAACTTGGTCAGCGTAGCCGGTTCATAATCTAGCTCGCTATCACCATCAATGAAGCCCCAATCAATAGCTGTCTGTGTTGGTTCGCCATTCTCATCAATTATCCCGTCATTAACCATCTTGCTGTATATCTCTGACTTAACAGCGTTAGGCGCATTCTTAACGGCTGGTTCAGCCTTAGCAATGTAATTATAGGCTTCTTCAACTAACTTAGGGTAAAGCACTCGCATACTAGTTCGCCTCCTTATCGTGGCTTACTTGTGTCTCCAAGCGCTTAATGTCTGGTCTTAGGGCTTTCTCCCAGCCGTTCAAGTCAGCTTGCTCTATGGCTCTAATACGGGCGTTCATCGTAGTAACTTGGTTCTTAAACGAAGTGACCCCGATATTCAACTCGGCTTCATCCGTTGCAATAAACATCCCCGTATTATGACCGCTCCGGTTAGCAACAATTGGCACGCCATGCTGATTAATTAAGATGCTGATGGATTCTCTGACATCGCGTTCTTTAAGCCCAGTTACCTTGCAGATATTCGGTGTTGTCATTGGGTAACCCGCACCACGAGGCAACATGTTCAACACTTTAAATTCAGTCATTGATAACGTCATTTTAATGGCACCTACCTTTTCCTGTTTCATCTTAAATGCAATTCTTTAAAGTTTAATATCGTTTTAACGTGGTTCATTTTTATCCGTTTACTTGCTTTATTCCATTTTTTACCTTTTTGCAAACTCAAATACCCGTGTAACGTGTGTACCTGTGTAAAACGCTGATATAACAACGTTTATTTCAAACCATAGCCGTGTGTAACGTGTCTCAACGTGTGTAGTTTCTACACGGGTTAACACACGTATCACACACGTTCATTGAATCTTAAATCCTAATATATCAATGATTACACACGTTACACAGGTTACACGGGTTATTTACTAAAGTACCAATTAAGTACGTTGATACCCCCGACTACGCTTGCTGTTAATAACTAAATTCTGGCTGTATTCCCAGCCCTCTGTATTATCCATAATCAACTTAATCTTCTTAGCTTCGGCGTTAGTCCGGCCACTAAAATACTTGTTAGTCGCATGGTCAAAAACAACAGCCATGATCTCACGGGTAGTCGTGCGCTGAATTGGCTCTTTAGTCGGTGCTAGTTTTGCATGTAGCCAGCTTTCTGAATCCGAATCAATCGGATTACCATTCTCAATAGCAGTGAAATATGATTGTTTAACACTAATCGTTAATTCTTCCCAATTAGTCGGTACCATCATTGTCAGATAATCATTCACAGCCTCACGCATAGGATCAATAACTTGGGCCTCTTGTTGATAGGCTTTAGCCTCATTAAGCGTCTGCTGGTCAAAATAAAGCTGTTCGCCAGCATCAACCCAAGTCTTAGCTTCAGCAAGGATTTGAAGCATATCAGCTTGTTGCGCCTTTAGTGGGTTCTTGGTAACGGGCTGTACCCCACATTTAATTGGATAAAAGCGCCGTTCACCAGTAGCGTCTTTTAAATAGTCTCGATGGTTGGTTGACCCGATAAAAACATTCCGGCGCGGATGCTGTTCTGGCCGGCGTGCATAAGTATTGCGGTAATAGTCCGATTGCGCACTCGTAAAGTTCTTAATGCTCTCAATATCAGTCTTATTCATGGCCGACAGTTCAGCAAGTTCAATAATCCAACTACCCATTAGCTTTTGATAGTCGTCTTTGTCTTTCATGCTCTTCATGTCATCGCTAAAGTAATCGGGTGCCAACTGACGCACCAAGGTACTCTTGCAAAGCCCTTGAGCGCCCTCTAAGATTGGGATAATATCAAACTTCACTCCGGGAAGATAAACCCGTGCAATCGCCCCAGCTAACCACTTGCGAGTTACCATCCGTGTATAGTGATTATCCTCGGCACCAAGGTAATCAATGAAAAAAGTTTCCGCTCTTGGCTGGCCGTCCCACTTAACTGTTTCAATCCGTTCTTTCATCGGATCAAAGCCATGTTCCTGTGACGCTTTAACAATGCTATCCAGCAAGTTATCCTTTGACAGCAAAATATTATATTGCGCGTCAAAATAGAACCGTAGCAAGGAATCATCCGTATCTCGCCAATCGCCCTTTTTTAGCCCCGTTTTATCATTGGAACGTAGCTTTACCACTCGATCCGAAAACTCGTTATAAGCCAACACCCCTTTTAGGTTCGGGTCATTTTCAATAAATAGCAAAATATTGTAGAGTGAACTCCGCCTAATAGCCCCTTGGGTCGTTAATCGGAGTTGTTCTTGCCAATCCGCCCCCTTTAAAGCTGTGACGTTATTAATTCGTTTGTCATGCTCTTGGATGGCTTGCTTTAAGTTCTTGTCCTCTGACACTTCGACACCTCCTACGTCCGTTTAATAATAGATTTAAAAATGGTATTAACCTCTTTATCCGGTAAGGGCGGCTGCAATCGCTCGTTAGCATATTGCAGTAGCTCATAGGCCGTCATCCCATTACAGCCAGTCCGTAATAACTTGCCTAATAACGAAGTCAAGTAGCTGTTGCGACTACCCTCACCAGTACCAGCTACTAAGTCATCAAGCATCCGTCCCGCCCATGTCTTTTGAATCTGTGAGGCGTGCTGTGGTGTCTTGTTCATCCGTTGACTGGGTAGCAGATCATCAAGTAACCACTGTGGCGCCGTTGCAATCTGATTAGCTGGCTCAATCGTCCGATATGCTCGTTCATTGATTGAACTCGGTGCTACTAATACGAAGTCAGCCAGCACATCAATGCCCGGATATAGACCTGTTCGGCGCTTCAACTCTAGCTTAGCTGGTAACTTGAAGAAGTAATGTAGGCCATCATTTGGGGTCTGCTCAATACAAGTGTCGCTTGGTAAGGTTCTACCATGTTCATTAAGTCGTTTTAAAGTCTGCACGCCATCAATATCACCATGCCGGTCAATATCCACCACTAATAACTTAACTTGATCTAAACGGATGCCGAGGTTCGCCCTTGGAACATGCTCAAACCAGCCTTTAATCGTTTCTGCATCCGTGGTAGCGTCCTTATAGCCCTGTGTGCCTTTTAACGGCACTTTGCTGTTACTTGCTAAGGGGTAAACTGCAACACCATCACGGGCAAGTTGTAGCGCCCTCATTAGCCTTTCATTTACTTTCATTCACTCACCACCCTATTTTGCTATCCCGACTAACGGGACTGCGTAGACGGATGCCAGTTGTTTCAATGCACCTTGGTTGTTCACTTTAATGTTATGGATTTGCTGGCTAATTTTAGCTCGCTGACCATCACGTATTACTGTTTGATTGACTAGCTCTTGTAAGTAGTCCAGTTGCAATAAAGTACCTTGTAAAGTCGTCCTAGCATGGTTTAGTCGGGTTTGCACATTATTCATGATCAGTCGCCCCCTGTGAGTTATCATCAATATAATCCGAGTTACCACCAGCCAAAATGGTATTAATACCATCATTAATCCCGTTTACAGTGCTATTAATGTCATCAATAACCCCACTTATAGCGGCTGTTTTGCTATCAATAAGCGCTGATAATTCGTCCATCTCTGTTAATACACACATCGTGTTATAGATGGTATTGCCTTGCTCATCGATGAAGTCTCGCAACTCGTCGTCATTTAATTCAAAATAATTAACGTTATCGTCACCAGTGATTGCCTGTTTCAAGGTTGGGGTAACTAATTCGCTGATAGCTGAAATACTAGCATTTGCCACATTAACCCGTTCTATCGTGATAGCGGCCTGCTTGCACGCCTTACTAATATCATTTAACTTTGATAATTCATAAATTGATTTGCCCATTGTGTTTACTCCTCATTTTGTAGTAAAATGAGTGTACAAAAAGCCCATAAATATAGTCTTTTCAGGCTGTCCGTGTGATACTTTGGCGAGTAACACGGACTTTTTTTGTGCACTCATTCATGTTCTAACTCCTTAATCGATCTAACCGAAATACTTACCCGGATTAGCAATCAATTTAAATGACACGTTGCCAACCGCTGAAATAATCATAAATTTAACCAAACTCATAAATAGTGTTCCAATCATAGTTATCACTCCAATCAAATTTATTATGTGTTCAACAACCACAACTGCCCGCCAACTGGATTTTATTACTTCATTTTTCCATTGTGATTGATATAGAAATCTATGTCGTGCTTGTTGAATAGCACTGATCCATTAATGACGTGACCTGCTAAGCCGTTCTTCGTCCAGCCTGTAAACGTACCCTCTGATACATCCGCATACGCTGCCGCTTTCTTCTTGCGTAACCACTGCTGACTAGCACCCACATCACGCTTAGCCTGACTGATTGAATCCGTAGTTAGCTGGTATACGAAGTCGCGTAGTGCCTGCGCCTGTTCATCACTTAATAACACCTTAATCGGTTCTGTAATTATCCTCACCGCCTCTCAGCGCTTATCCTAATAGGTTATTGCATTACGGATGCTTTAACCGGCAATTGCAACTCAATACGGTAAATCACGCCTTGAATCTGCAATGCTTGCTTGATTTGCTGATAATCCAACTTCATTTCAAGCAGCATTCTGATCTGCTGCTTAACCCGCTTGACTGCATCCGCCTCACTAGAACTTAAGTAGTGAGTAATAGCCTCTGTCTTAGGAATATTGCGAGCTTTGCGCAACTCATTCACATTAACTCCTAGTGCTTGCTTATACACTAACTTGTTAATATTCACGTACAAGTGCCCATGTTCACCTAGCGCCGGGCTTTCACTAATAGCAGTGTGCAAGCTCTTTGAGAACTCTTTACCCAGCTCAAACTTGGCTTGTTTCAAAACCAATTCACGTTTCATAACTGTAAACTGTCTAACAAGTTCCTCCTTGAAATCAGCTACCCGCGGTGTGTTCTTTAAGAACGTGATCAGCAAGGTAGCCTGTTGCTCGTTGAGTAAATAGACCTTAGCCTTTTGACCACTTAGCATAGGCTTCATTTTAAATGACACCTTGCCATTACCTGCACGCGCCAACCTCTCATACTGCTGATTGATTGTTACATTAACAGCATGGTGGGTAATTCCCGCATACTCCGCAATCACATCGCCAGTCGTATATGCTTCTGCGTCCAACCGCTGTGATGTCAGTGTGACTAAATCATTCATGGCTCGCCCTCCTCTACTTGACCGTCTAACCACTTGTTGACCTGAAAATACGTACGATTATTAACTATAATTGGAGGCTTGGAAACTAATACTTTTCTCAATGTTGGTTCGGATACCCCGATTTCATTGGCCAAACTCATTCTGTTTAACCGATTAAGTGCAGATACCATTATTAATTTTCTCTGCTGTTTGTTGGTAATTATAGATTGCATTCAAACATCTCCTTTACATTTTATGTAAATAACAATATATCAATTTGCAAAAAATGTAAAGATGTTATACCAAACATTTAATTATTTTTTGCATTTTATGTAAATCTATTGTTTAATAAATGAAAACAATAGATTTGGAGATGCAGACATGAGTAAAGATAACGACTTTGTTGCTTCGCTTTTTACAGGGCAATCCGACAAAATTAAACAAGCACGAAAAAACGCAAACTTGACTCAAGCTGAACTTGCAGACTTGTATAATCAGTTTCTCGCAGAACACAACACAAAAGTAAAACCAGTCTCTTACGCTACTATTTCTAGGTGGGAAACTGGAGAAACATCTCCGAAATTAGAAACATTGACGGTTCTATCAGCTGTTCTAAATGTTGATGAGGCCTATCTTGTCGGGGCACAAAAGGAGCCCAAAAGCTCTAGAACCACTTCAATTGAATTAATCGAGGGTTCCACAAATCTGAAAGATCTAAAATTCGCACTCACTGACGTAGTGGCTGATCTATATGACACAATTTCCCTACAATCAGACGAAATAGAATTTCTGCAACATCAGATAGATAGTATCAATCATCCCGAAAAGGACGAAGACTTTGATTGATGATTTTTTTTACATACTTGCCCGCCAGCTGGTATGAAAGGAATTCAAAGCTATTTACAAAAAGTTATCCACAGGCTAACAAATAAACCTGGTCGATTTCGACCAGGTTTAGAAAAGGAGTTTTATTATGACAAGAGAACACACTACAATCGACGTTCAAGGGACGTCAATTGATTTATTTAACGATGGCACTAGCAATAACGATTTTATAAGTTTAACTGGTATTGCTAAATATAAGTCCCCTGACGCTCCAGCGGACCTTATTAAAAACTGGCTTAGAAATAGAAATACACTTGAATTCTTAGGAATTTGGGAACAAATGAATAACTCCAGTTTTAACAACAAGGTCTTTGAACAAATACTTTCAGAAACCGGCGCTAATTCATTTATAATGTCTCCCAAAAAATGGATTACTCTTACACAAGCAATTGGTATAACCTCACAGCCTGGTCGTCTTGGTGGTACCTATGCTCATTCGGATATTGCCTTTGAGTTTGCTTCCTGGATTTCTCCCGAATTTCGACTCTATTTAATCAAAGACTACCAATAATTAAAACAAAGCTCCGAGAGTCATTTTAACCTTGATTGGACTCTAAACCGAGCTCTTTCAAAAGCTAATTACCGAATTCACACAGACGCTATCAAGGAAGCTTTAATCCCTCAAAAATTAACTACACAAGAAGCTAAGTTTGCATACGCTAATGAGGCCGATCGACTTAATGTTGCATTATTTGGTGTGACCGCAGGAGAATGGCGCCAACGTAATCCACACATTAAAGGAAATATTCGTGATAACGCCACTATGGAGCAACTGTTAGTACTTACTAATTTAGAGAACTTAAATGCACAAATGATTATAGACAGAGTATCTAACGAGAAACGAACTCAAAAACTTAACACTGTTGCCCGTAAACAACTTAAAACTTTTCTTCAAAATAAAACTGCTACAGAGAATATTAAACGTATCGAAAATAAAGACTAAGCTTTCCTACATACTTGCCCGCCAGCTGGTATGAAAGGAATAATCAATATGGCTACATTCAAGCAGTATAAAAAGAAATCTGGTGCATTTTGGGAGGCTTTCACATCCGTAGGTAAAGATACCAACGGTAAAGCCAAACGGATGCACAAGCGTGGTTTTAAGACAAAAAAAGAAGCCCAATTATGGACTTCGAATGTTCAGACAGATTTTACTAAGAATGGTTTCATAGCAAGCAATAATATCACCTTTGCCGAACTCTATGATAAATGGTTCAACGAAGATTACAAGGAACAAGTCAAAGAATCAACGTACATGGTAACAGACGACATCTTTAGATTGCATATTCTTCCCGAATTAGGCTTTCAACGGGTAAAACGTATCACAGTAGCCCAATGTCAATCAATCGTGCACAAGTGGCTTAATCAGGGTTTCAAAACGTATCGCCGTTTTAGGACGTATGCTATTAGTGTTTTTGATTTTGGCGTACGAATGGAATTAACCACTCGCAACCCAATGGCTAAAACTAGCATTCCTAAACAGAAAACAAAGCCACAAGCGCCGCACATAGATTTTTATGAGAAGTCCGAGCTAGTGCAATTTCTAAATTGTGCGTCAAAACATGAAAACCCCCAAGCATTTATGTTCTTCCGCCTACTAGCCTTTACAGGTTTACGGCGAGGTGAAGCCTTAGCATTGCAATGGAGCGACATTAACTTTGAGACTAACGAACTAACGGTTAATAAAACCCAAGCTGTAGGTAAACGTTGGCGTACGATCATACAGACACCAAAAACAAACAGCAGTTATCGCACTATTGTACTTGACCCAGATACCGCACAATGGTTGCACAAGTGGAAGATGACCCAAGCCAGACAATGCTTTGAACTTGGATTCAACGCCAATGATCCTAGTCAACTGGTATTTACTAACCAGCAAAACAAGCTAATGTCACCTAGTACAGTTAATTATTTTAATTGCAGTATCTGTAAAAAATATGGTTTGCGCCACATAAAGATTCATGCGTTCAGACATACGTTCTGCACGCTAGCTTTTGAAGCTCATGCGGGAATTAACGAAGTGTCTAAGACGTTAGGCCACGCTGACCTTAAAATCACTGAACAAATTTATTTACACGTCACCAAAAAACAAAAGAACGAGACTGCTTCGAAGCTGGCTCGTTATATGAGTGAATTATGAGAGTCTGATTTTGTGGTGCATTTTTGGTGCAATTGTGGTGCATTTTATTTGTGCCCTATTGTGTCTTATTACACTCAAAAATTAATAAAACGCTGCTATACGGGCTATTTTGAGTCTCATTGTGGTTCATTGTCAGTCGCCATTCAATCCTATTTAACTAAGTTAGTTAATTGCACAAAACTTAAATTCGCATTAAAATAATCTTAATAAGTTAATTAAGGAAGTGACAGATTGTGAAGGGCGCATTGACAGGCTGGCGCCGGAATCTCGCTGTTCTCTGGCTAGGAACATTTATCGCCGGAATGGGATTTTCTGAAGTCATGCCATTCTTATCATTATACGTTGGTCAAATGGGGGATTTCTCCAAAAACGAACTCACGATGTATAGTGGTATTACATACGCAGTGACTTTTTTTGTCGTCGCTGTTGTCTCACCATTATGGGGTAAACTCGCTGACCGGCGTGGTCGCAAAATCATGCTGCTGCGTTCTTCGCTTGGGATGGCCTTTGTTATCGGTGCGATGGGATTTGTCCATAACATTTGGATACTCATTCTACTTCGGTTCTTACAAGGCCTGTGTGCCGGCTACATTCCCAATGCTAGCGCCCTAATCGCCACCGAAACTCCCAAGGAAAGTAGTGGGACCGCAATCGGTATCCTAACAACTGGCTACGTGTCTGGTAACTTGATCGGCCCGATTCTCGGTGGCGTACTCGCCCAAGTTTTCTCTATTCGTTTGACTTTCATTATCACCGGAATTTTGCTACTGATCGTCTTCGTATTGAGTCTGACACTCGTCCACGAAAGCTTTAAACCCAGCGACGCGCCGATTGCTAAACGTGACGGCAGTCTACTCAGCCAATTTAAAAATCCAACGTTGATTATCACACTGCTCGTCTCCACGATGATTATTCAAATGGGGAATAATTCCATCACGCCCATTATTAGTCTATATGTCAAAGAACTGATGCATAACGTCGGCCCAATCACCGTCGTTGCTGGAATCATTGCCGCTCTACCCGGAATTTCGACGCTATTATCGGCGCCGCGACTCGGACGGCTCGGTGATCACCGGGGGGCTGACCGTATCCTTGTCTTTGGTTTCGTCTTTGCCATCCTGATGTACTTTCCACAAGGCTTCGTCTCCAGTGTGTGGACATTAGGGCTATTGCGCTTCATGATTGGGATCTCTGACGGGGCCCTCTTTCCAACGGTGCAAACATTATTATCCAAAAATACACCCCGCGAGTTAACAGGCACTATTTTCAGTTGGAATCAATCTTTCCAAGCGGCTGGCAGCATGCTCGGCTCCTTACTTGGTGGCGCCGTCTCCGGCTGGTTCGATTACAACGGTGTCTTTATCTTCACCGCCTTGTCATTACTGCTTAACTTCATCGGCGTACTGATCTTTATACCAAGTATGCGGCACCCATTTGCAAAACACTCGGTTGATTAACCGCGCTATTTATCAAGTTCAAAAGCTATCAGCTTAGTCCCGGAGATCGGACCAGGACGCGGACCGGCTGACAAACACTAATCCGACTAGCATATTTTAACCATAATAAAGGTCACCAATCAGCAATCGCTGCTTGGTGACCTTTATTAGTTATTCTATTCCGTTAGCTCTTACTTCAAATATTTTGCCATGAACTGGCTTACTTTTTGTTGATATAGTTGCGGATAACGCGTGTATGATTCCGCGTGACCAGCTCCTGGAGCCACCCATAATTGCTTTGACTTGACCGTCGTAGCGTGGTAGTTCTGATATACCATCTTCGTGGGGACAAAAGTATCCTTAGCACCATGAATAAAGAAGATTGGCAACTTATTCTTCTTGAGCTGGTTTACTGAACTAGCCGTCATAAAGTTGAAGTGAGCCTTCGCTTGAGCTACCCAGCTTGCCGTATACAGCAGTGGAAACTTCGGTAAGTGATATAGTTGATTCAACTCATGCCCCAATTCATCACCAACACTGGTATAGCCACAATCTTCAATAATCGCTGTAACTTGTGATGGGAGTTTCTCGCCACTCATCATCATGACAGTCGCACCACCCATTGAAACGCCAAAGAGTCCAATCTGACTATTTTGGCCTACGCGGCGAATCACCTGTCGCGTCCACTTTAGATAGTCCAACCGGTCAGGCCAACCAAAACCATAGTAATCCCCCTGACTCTGACCATTGCCACGATCATCCGGCGCCAACACATTATATCCTTGGCGATGCCACAATCGAATATAGCTCGCCATCTGCTCCTTGTTACCCATGTAACCATGCGCCACAATAATCGTTTTGGTGGTTCGGTGCGCAGCTGGTACATAGTCCGCAACTAACTTCAAATGATCCGTTGCGGACGTCTCATGCCAGGTCTGCTTGTTGACCCGTTTCAGCCACGCTTGGTTCTGCTTCAACTTACTTTTACTCTTACTAGAACTATGGTTCAAAACTTTCGGGGTAGGTTCAAATGCAAAGTGATATAAATAAAAACTACCGCCCGCAACCCCGATGACGATTACGGTCAAGAATGCAATGAGCGCAATCGTCCATTTTTTGCGTGTTGTCATATTCTCTTTCTCTCTTTCATACCTAATCATATCTACTAAACCTAATTCGCTTTAATTCGAATACGCTACAAGCAGCTATAGCGATATTATCAAACGCTATTCTCAATTATGTGTCTATCTCAACTCAATCTTCCAATTCGTTAAGCGCTCGGATCGTTAATAAATGCGCCGCCACCGTTTGAGCTGCTAATTGAATTGCCCGTGCTAGCGGGTCAACCGTCGACAAGACGACCGGTTGTCCAGCAAGCGTAGACTCGAATGCCTGCCGAAATTGCTGGTATCGCGGCTCAATCTGACGCGAATCACGAATTTGCAAAATCGCTTTACTAATTACTGGTAATGAAAAATCAGTCTTCAAAATTGAAACGACTAGTACCGCCACAATCTGATTCCGGGTATACCGATGTCCAACCGGCCGACTGAAAAAATGTTGTTTCACGTAACTATTAATCATCGTCTTCGTTACGGCAGGTAACCCCAGCGGCTGAATTGTTTCATTAACAAGTTGCAACAACTGTTCCATATAAATGGGCACCGCGGGCAACTCTTCCCACGAAAGTAAATAGTTACTAGTTGATCCAAATTCCTCCATCATCCAATCCTCCTCACTACCCTATTTAATTTAGCCCAATTTAGATTTTAATTCAACAATATCTAATCATCACCTTGTTATAAATAGAATTATAATCTATATATCCACTCTGCTAATTATTATTCGCCTCAAAAATTATTAAAAGGTGCTTATTTTTGGATTGCTGTTCGTCAGCAATGATCGTCCTATTCCGACCTCCGGGGCTGGGTGACAATTGCTGGAACGTAAGCCGACGTCGATTTGAGCCCGTGCACAACCCGCCCGGTCTCAAATACGAGTCTTATTCTAAGCCGGAAGCAGACTACTTCCGACTAAGAATAATTTGGCTACTGAGTATTGTCACCCAGCCCCTCCAGTCTCAAGCTTGCGAGGGGCCACGGGTTGAAGCCGAGCATTGCCTGCCAACGGATTAATGCGGTTTTGGCATTAGTCCATTGGCGTAGCAAGCACAGGCTTTAGTGGCACCGAACACCTTTCGGTAAGCCGCTCGAATGGCTGATGAACGGCCACTTAACTTAGCACAATTTATCGTTGACTATTTTGATATTAAACAAAGACAAAGGGTTAGGGTGCACTAGGCACTCTGTCAGGAGTTTGAATCTTACTATGCCGATTCAGGATTAATGAGCTACCTCAATATCATTTTCAGTTTGACAGTTGATTAACAAAATTACTGTTTACAAAAAGCAACGGCAAATTCATCAAAAGTTAAGTACAGCTTCGTCTGCCATTCGAATACTCTCCCGACTGGAAGGCGTTTCTGACAATGCCCAGTGGTGAAATTTCACTTAGCAAGTGTCCTGTGCTTGGTTATTGAAAGGCCAGTATTTGAGACGTGATTTTTCGGCTCAAGTCTGTGCCCACCACGTTCCGGCAATTGGCAGAAATGCCTGGAAGTCGGTGTAGGACCAACCAACTAAACAAGTTTACGCTGATTCGAACTTTTTCCAGCGGGCCTAAGCTGGCTATTTTTGAACTTTCAAAATAAGGATCTTTTAATAATGATTCACGCCAAATCAAGGCTTGAAAGCCACCCCATATTTCCGCTAAAATAGGCTTATCCAAATTTTGTTATCCAGAAAGGAAATCATTATGAATAACGTTTACCTAGCTGCACCGTTTTTTGACGAGGCTCAGAAGGAACGCATCCAACAAGTGAAGTCGGCGCTGTTGGCTAACCCGACGATCAACCCCGATGGTATCTTCATCCCAGAAGAACATCAATTTGAAGAAGAACCTTTTGGTAGCCGTGCTTGGCAACAATACGTCTACGCATCCGATATGCGTCAAGTTCATCGGGCCGATGTCGTTGTTGCCATTCTTGACTTCGACATGACTAGTGCAACCAATGAGCCAGATTCTGGCACAATGTTTGAAATCGGTGCGGCCGTGGCTGAAAAGACACCCGTCATCGTCGTTCAGTTTGATGCGAATAAAGAACTCAACTTAATGATTGCCCAAGGATTAACGGCCTATTTCGATGCTAGTAAAGATGGTCTGAAAGAATTATCTGCCTACAATTGTGATGACTTACGTTCTAAGCCCGCTCACCGGCCAGTATTTTAGGCACACAACTTAATGACACGAAAAAATGCTGCTTGCAAACGAATAACGTTTGTAAGCAGCATTTTAACTAACTTGAATTGATCATCCTTATTCAGCAGTATTCACGACTAATCGTGACTGTCGCCGCGCCTGCCAGCGCTTATTCAATTCCAGCACGAATGTTGGAATCAGCGTAGCTACTAGCACCGTTAACCATCCTAACGCTGGTAGTGTCACTAAGCTAAAGAAACTACGGAACGGTGGTATCACTGCAATTGCCAAGACCACCAGAATTCCTAACAGCAATCCTCGGTTCAGCATTGGATTACGCGTCATGCTTGACCAGCTGAGTGGTCGGCGATCCTTAATTGCATAGATGTCGATCATTGATCCTAATGCCAATACTAGAAAGACCATCGTCATCCCGACTGGGGCTTGACCATTTGTTAAGCCAAAGCGGCCAAACGCGTAAATTCCGAGGGTTAGTACGGTAAAAGTAGCTGCCCGGATAAACAACCGTTGACCAAGGCCCCGAGCTAAAATACTTTCGTCATTGGCTACTGGTGGTTGTTGCATGGCTTGGGGTTCACCTGGCTCTTGGCTAATAAAGAATCCTGGAATCCCATCAGCAAGTACGTTAATAATCAGCAATTGTTCTGCTAACAGTGGCGCCCCCCAACCGAAGAGGACTGCACCAACCATCAAGAAGATTTGTGCAAAGTTGACACCTACCAAGAATTCAACGGCTTTAATGATATTCTGATAAACTGTCCGACCTTCCTTAACTGCTGCCATGATCGTCGCAAAATTATCATCCGTTAACACCATGTCAGCGGCTTCTTTAGATACTTCGGTACCCGTAATTCCCATTGCAATGCCAACATCCGCCGCTTTCAATGCCGGCGCATCGTTGACACCATCACCGGTCATCGCAACCGTCTTACCAAGACTTTGCCAAGCCTGAACGATTCTAATTTTGTCACTCGGCGACACTCGGGCGTACACTGCAATCTGATCGATTTGAGCCGTCAATTCTTCATCGCTCAATTGGCGTAACTCATCACCGCTAATTGCTTGCAGCTCAGGGGTTAAAATGCCAATTTCCTCAGCGATAGCCTTCGCAGTAACCAAATGATCTCCCGTGATCATAACTGGAAAAATACCCGCCTGTTTGGCTGCTCGAATGGCCGGAATCACTTCTGGTCGTGGTGGATCAATCAAACCAATCAATCCTGCCAATTGGAGGTCAGCTGTCAGGTCGTCCCAGTCAGTAGTTTGGACATCCGCGGGAATGATGCGATAGCCAACAGCTAAAACGCGAAGCGCCGCCTGCCCAAATTCATCATGGGCCACTTGTCCAGCAGCTAGGCTAGCTTGGTCAGGCTTCAGTGGTAACCGATCCCAAGCCCCTTTGACGATAACTAACCGTCGACCATGCGCTAATTCATGCACCGTCGTCATCATCTTCTTAGTTGAGTCAAACGGGTCTTCCGCAATTCGTGGGGTCTGCGCCTCCAAGCTGGGCCGATCTAAATCATACTGAGCCAGCCAACGAATAACGGCTAATTCCGTTGCGTCCCCAATAGCTTGTTCTTCACCGTCAACGTGGTTGATCTCGGCATTCGTCGCTAATCCTAAGTAACGCATCAATGTTTGTCCCGCTGATGGCAAGGGCTGTTCGGTCGTCATAATGCCCGTGGTCGGCGTCCAATACTTTGTAATTGTCATTCGATTTTGCGTCAAGGTTCCGGTCTTGTCAGACGCGATTACATCGACACTCCCAATCGTTTCAACGGCACTAACTCGGCGCATGATGGCATTTCTGTCTGCCATCCGTCGAACACCGTGTGAAAGACTAATGGTCACGATGATCGGCAGAGTCTCTGGCACGGCCGCGACCGCTAATGAAACCCCAATCATCAAGCTATCGGCCAAACCTTGGTTTTGCACCCAAACACTCAGCGCAAAAATCGTAATACCACCTAAGACGGCAAATGTCGTTAACCAGCTTGATAGCCGATTAAGCCGCCCCTGTAATGGCGTGGCCCGTTGCTTCGTCTTGTTCAACAAACCTGCAATTTGACCTAACTCTGTGGCCATTCCGGTCGTTAAGACCTGAATCAATGCAGTACCGGCTGTGACGGCCGTTCCCGCATACACTTGACAGTTATCATCCAACTCACCGGTGTCCTGATAAATACTTTTTTCAACAGCTTCACTTTCACCTGTCAAGACTGCCTCATCAACGGCTAAGTTCGTGGCCTCTAACACGACCGCATCGGCTGGAACCTGGTCACCCGCTTTTAGTAGCACTAAATCACCGGGAACGATTTCTGGTGCCGCAATCGTTTGTACCTTCCCATCCCGTCGAACATTAGCTGTGGGTAAACTCATTGACTTCAGTGCCGCCAACGACTTTTCTGCGGAAGCTTCTTGGTACAAACCAATACAGACATTAATAACTAAAATGGCGCCAATCACAATGGTCTTTGTCCAGCCCCCATTCTGGGCAAGAGCCAAGTACGTGGCTAAACCAACTGCAAATAATAATACTAGCGATGAAACGTCGCTCATATGTTGCCAAATTTTACGCCATAACGGTACGGGGCGCGCAGCCACTAATTCATTTTTGCCGAATTTAGTTAGCTGGGTCGTCACCGCTGTGGTCGTTAAACCGGACTCGGGGGTAGGTTTGAATGGTGCATTCTGATAATTCTGCATCGTTTATTCCTCCGTAATTCGATTATCGTTGTCATTCGTCACTATTAATGATAGCGGAAACATTTTGTCGTTTTACGTACAAATTGTGAAAAAGTCGTGAAGATTAGAACGTACAATTAAAGCAGCCATTAAACATTAACCACAGGTCATCATCAAAAAACTGTTCAATTTATGACTAAAATCAAGTTACCAGCCATGAATATTGTTATAATAGAACACAAATATTCCTTGGAGGCACGTTATGAAAATCAAATTAATCTCAACTAGTGATGTGCACGGTTACCTCGCGCCAACTGACTACAGTCGTCGTGATAACATCGCACCATTTAGTCTTAGTCGTGCCGCTACTGTTATTCATCAACTGTCACGTGAAGATACGGCTGATGTCTGGCCAATCGTGATTGATAATGGCGACTACGTACAGGGATCACCGTTGACCTATTTCATTGCTCGCCACCACCAAGAAGCTGCACCGTTATACTCGCGCCTTGCAAATTGCAACCACGTTCAAGCCGGTATTTTTGGTAACCATGAATTCAACTACGGGCTCGACTACCTCGACCTGTGTGAATCAAGCCGCCAATATCCGATGCTGGCCGCCAATATTCATGATGACCTGCACCGCACCTTATTCTCCAAACCATACACAATTCTGGAACGCGCCGGAGTTAAAGTGGCAATTTTGGGACTAACGACACAATTCGTTGCCCACTGGGAACAACCACATCACATTGCCGGCCTGCACTTTGAGGACGTGGTTGCAACTGCTAAACATTGGGTGCCCAAATTGCGCCAACTGGCTGACGTCGTTGCCATCGCCTACCACGGTGGTCTTGAACGCGATCCCCAAACTGATCGTCCAACCGAACGCATGAATGGTGAAAACCGAGGATCCGCACTATTAGCTGAAGTACCCGGCATTGATGCCATGATTACTGGCCACCAGCATCGACAATTAGCCGTTACGGTTCACGGTGTTCCCGTGACACAACCTGGTATGAAAGGTACTAATGTTGCTATGATTACCCTTGAGCTCGACCGCAATCATCAAGTGACGACCAGTCATCCGGAAATCTATCCGGTCGCAGATGCCACCCCCAATACCCAGGTAATGCAACTAGTTGGACCAATCAATGACCAGATGGAAGACTGGTTAGACACACCACTTGGCCAAATTAACGGCAATATGCTCGTACACGATCATCTTCAAGCACGGCTGCATAATCATCCTTACATCGATTTTATTAATCGCGTTGAAATGGCCGCAACCGGTACCGATATTGCCGCAACAGCATTATTTAATGACGACGTACCAGGCCTCAAACAACACGTGACGATGCGGGAAGTCATGAACAGTTACGTCTACCCAAACAAACTTGCCGTTGAAGCCATTACTGGTGCTGATTTACGCGCCGCTCTTGAACGTTGTGCGAGTTACTTTTTCCTCCAAGACGGACACGTTCGGGTCAATCCCGAGTTCATGCACCCTAAGTTGCGCCACTATGTCTATGATATTTACAGTGGCATCGACTATACTTTCGACCTTACCAAACCCTTTGGTCAACGTGTCGTCCAACTCGATTATCATGGGGCCCCAGTCACCGCTGACCAAAAATTAACGGTCACTCTGAATCATTACCGCGCTGGTGGCGGTGGGAATTACCCAATGTATCAAACGGCTAAGATTATCCGGCGCTTACCTACTGATATGACCGTATTAATTGCCGACTACTTTGCGCAACATCCCGTCGTCAACGCAACGCAACCGACTAATTTTCAAGTTCACTATTAAGACTAACGCGACAAACCCGCTCAAATATGCCCTATTTGAGCGGGTTTGTCTATACTGACGTTCACAACGTTTGGTTTAGCATCGTCGTTAAACCGTGCCAATTAACCTTTGTCAATCGGGAATCATAACAGCACTGACCGCAAGTCGTGCCCTCCTTTGTGAGCACCTCACAAACCCAGCATGGTAATCAAAAGGTGCCCGTCATACGAGCTGCAATCCCCACATTAAGAATCCCATGGTCAGCGGCGCAATGACCGTACTTAACATTTGCGTCGCCACATACTCATCTGGTGCCAAGTGGTTTTGGACGGCCAACATGGTCGCGATGGTTGCAGTGGGGATTGCGAGTGTCAAGACAACTAATTGTTGGTTACCTAATGACACACCTAGACTAGCCATAATCCCCCAAATGAGCACCGGTAAGCCTAAATTTTTCAGTAGCACGTTTAAGACAACCATGCGCGTCAGTCGCCACGGTCTGGTCGTTAACAGAAGCCCCAGCGCAAATAACGCCACGCCCCCAGCTGCTTGTCCCAACTCCGTAAAATTCGTTAGCCAAGCACTGGGCAACCGCAATCCGGCCAAATTCAAGAGAAAAGCACTGATTGGCGCCCACACGACTGGTTGCCGACTCGCACGACACAGTTTCTGCCAACCGGCTCGCCAACGTTGCTCAGGTGTCGAACCGCCCGCTAGCGTTAACAGCAACACGCTCACTGGCACTTGTACCAAATTCATGTACAGGCCGCCTAACGCGACCAATAAAACACTGATTTTACCAAAAACCACCAGTAAGACGGAAACACCCATGAATGGAATTGAAGGACTGGCGATCACTAGCGCTCGTAACGTCCCCGTTTCTAGTTGCTGATGGAAACAGCATTGGCTCACAATGACGATGACCATGCCACCTAGCATGCCTAGCGCCAACCACAGCGCGACCGAGGAGTTTTGAATAATGGTAGCGCGCTTTAATGACAAGATTCCTCCGAAAAGACTTAACGGCAAGGCGTAATGCATGACCAACTGAATCAAAATATCACTGGTCGTTGGCGCAAATTGGTGCCGTAGCCCCGCAAACACGCCTAATCCCACCGTCACAACAATTGGTAAAATTGCTAATATCAGTAACATTCACAGGCCCCCAGACTTAATAATTAAAACTGAGTGTACCATAGTCCAATCGCTGTGATAGTCAGGTTGCTAGTCAACAATCGGACATCTTATGACGTTTCATTAGTCTAATTAGGGGCCTACCTCATATTATTAAGCGGCCGCGCCACACTTTTTACGATAACAACGAATTTTCTAATTTAACTAGCTGACTCCGACAATTAGGTGATTAGCCAAATAAAAAGGATGCTGCCAGTGGCTGCATCCTTAATAACGATGAAACTTAGAAATTAACTTGATCAGGATCATTAGCTAACCCGGCAACACCGTGGAAACCATCAATGACCTTCATATCATCATCGCTGAGTTCGAAATCAAATAATTCCGTATTTTGTTTAATCCGATCCGCATGAACTGATTTTGGTAATGGTAAGAAACCGTGTTGTAATGACCAACGTAGCACAACTTGGGCAACGCTCTTATCATACTTATCAGCCAACGTCTTTAATTCTGGGATACTGAAGATCTTACCAGTACCTAATGGACTATAAGCTTCTGATAAAATGTCATGTTTGCGGTTGTAGGCCACAACTTCATCTTCCATATCACTAGGATTGAGGAAGATTTGGTTAACGGCTGGCACAACCTTGGCTGTCTTAAGCAGCGCGTCTAAATGCTTAGGCCGGAAGTTAGAAACCCCGATAGCCCGTGCTTTACGTGCCGTGTAAGCTTCTTCCATTGCCCGCCAAGTATCGGCGTTCAATTGTTCCCAATTGTCGCGCATTGCGGCTGGGTTTGGCCAGTGGATCAAGTAGAGGTCAACATAGTCCAAACCTAACTTAGCCAACGAGGTATCCAGCGCCTTCTTGGCAGCGTCATAGCCATGGTCGGCATTCCATAATTTGGTCGTGACGAATAGGTCTTCACGTGCCACACCACTATCGGCAATAGCTTTACCGACACTTTCCTCGTTACCATAGGCCGCCGCCGTGTCAATGTGCCGGTAACCCGCCTTTAATGCGGCTAATACGGAATCGTAAGCAACCTGACCATCAGGTGTTTGCCACGTTCCAAAACCAACAATCGGAATCTTAGTGCCGTTATTTAACGTGTACGTATCGGTGAGTTTAGTCAATGCAGTCATCAAAAATGCCTCCAAGAATTTATTTGTTAAGATAATTCTACCCATAACCGACCACTTCCGGCAAACATTCTGTTCCAAACTAATGACGATACGCAAAATTCGTGAGAAAATATAAACATTCTGATGTGGGAGGGGTTTTGATGAGCGATACGGCAGTTATGTTAAAAACCACGTTATTGGCCGGCGCCATTTTGCTAGAAAATGGGGCTGAAATCAAACGAGTTGAAGACACGATGCAACGAATTGCAACCAACGCGGGCTACCCTGACGCGCAGGTCTTCGTACTGTTAACAGGGATTACCGTCTCCTTGCCGGAAAATGCCACTAGCGAAGTGCGAGCAATCCATAATCGGGGTATGGACCTCGAAAAAGTGGATCAGGTCAACAGCCTGTCACGGCAGTTTGCTAATCACGATATTGATTTAACTGAATTTGCCGCAGCCCTCGAACGGGTCAATCAAGCCGTACCGACCTTCCCATTCAGCTGGTTATGTCTAGCGGCCGTTGTCGTTAGTGTGCCGTTGATGGTCGCCTTTACTGGGCGGACAACTCCTGCCGACTTGATCACTTGTGGGCTAGCCGGGTTGGCTGGTTTTGCTGCCTTTTATTGGATCAATCGGCTGGGGTCAATTCGGTTTCTCAGCGAATTTATGGGCGCTTTTATTATTGGTCTAATTACCCTACTCGGCTTTTATCTCACTAACGGTCATTATCATCCCGACGCCATCATTATTGGCGCTGTGATGCCATTAGTGCCGGGTGTCGCCATTACTAATGCCGTCCGTGACACAATGACGGGTAACTTGCTGAGTGGTCCTGCCCGCGCTGTAGAGGCCGTTTTATCCGCGTGTGCGATTGGTGTTGGTATCGCACTGACTTCATTTTTCTACTAAAGGAGGCGTGACATGCTACATTGGCTCTTAACAACCGGTTTATTTCAAATTATCTTAGCTTACTTAGCTACGGCTGGTTTTGGGGTACTTCTCAATATTCCGCGTCGCGCCGTTAACCTCAGTGGTTGGGTCGGTGCTGCTGGCTGGTTTACGTATGAGGTCCTCTATCACATCCTGCCATTAGGAATCGACGCCAAACTTGCGATTGGTAATCTCGTCGCAGCTATCGTGATTGGCGTCGCTAGCGGTATGGCCGCACGCTACAAACGAATGCCGATGATCATCTTTAATATCCCTAGTCTGGTCCCACTGGTTCCTGGTGGCCAGTCTTATCGAGTCGTTCGTAACTTGGTCACTGGTCAACCAGACTTGGCCTACCAGTACTTTGTACAAGTTGTCATTATTGCTGGCGTGATTGCAATTGGCTTTCTCGTCGCTGAATTTATCAATCACATTACTTTACACTTTGTTTAATCAGAAAAATCAGCTAGTGCATCTTTGTCGGTTAGCAAAATGACACCACGTTATCTTGATTTTCAGCTGTTAGACTTCTTAAATGATTAGCAAAAAATAGATAACGCCTTTTACTAAGTACTTACAATAAAAGTAAGTTAATAGGTCTAATATAGTTCAAATTGTGGGCTTATAAGCCTGCAACATTTACAATAATAATTGTATTTAACCCGAGATTTTCTAACTTGGAGGGAGAAAAGCTCAATTTATTATTTAGATACTGACAAAATAAGCTTAGAGAAAAAGAAAAATACCCTTGGTAAGATTGGCATAAAATTATGACCTTCATTAATATTTTTCAAAACTGTAAATTCAATTAAAATACTGCCTAATTACGATTCTACAGCTGCAATTTCAATGTGATTGCGAAGCCTTAAAAAGTAGTATACGAGGAGAATATTACAATGAATACTAAGTCTAATCATCTCATCGAATGGCTGCTCACCTTATTATTAATAATCTCAATTCTGATAAATGTTGGTTGGTTTATTTTTCGATATGGCGGTCATTACTACTACATGAAAATATCGAGTAGTACCGGAACTTCCCCCATTACACTACCGGTCAATATCCCAGCTACTGGGTATCAATACCAAGGACTAGCAACTAATTCTAAGGGCGAAAAAAAGTATCTTCATTTTAATACAGTTGCTGCTGATCCAGCCCCATTCAAACGCGGACAAATTGTCAGAATCACATTCAATCAAAGGTACGGCGTAACCAACTATAAATTAGTTCATCGGTAACACGATTACTTCAAAAAAGCCGTCATAACGATTGGTTTATCACTTATCCAATCGTTATGACGGTCCATCCATTACTAGAATGATATAATCTAAAAAGTCAGCAACTAATTTATAGTCGCTGACTTTATTTATTCATGATATTTGCGGCAACAAGCTTAGCCAAAAGTTACGCTTCTAGTATTTAATGAATCAACGTAAAGTAGCCAATCACAAGTACCCCCAGGACAATTCGGTACCAACCGAACGCCTTGAAGTCGTTTTTCTTGATGTAATCCAACAAGAAACGAATCGACAAGTAAGCGACTACGAAGGACACGATCACCCCAACGGCTAAGACTGCTCCTTGCAAACCAGCTAAAGAACCACCGTGAGCAAAGAATTTCACAAGCTTCAATAATGACGCCCCAAACATTGTTGGAATTGCCATGAAGAATGAAAACTCAGTTGCGACGTAGCGTGAAGTTCCAATCAAGATAGCCCCTAAAATGGTTGCACCGGAACGTGAAGTCCCTGGAATCAACGAGAGCAACTGGAAGCACCCAATGAACAATGCCGTCGTATAAGGTAACGTTTGTAGATTAGCGAAGCGGGGTGTTAAGCGCTTATTATGATTTTCAATCACAATGAATAGGACCCCATAAATAATCAACGTGGCAGAAACGACCGCCCAATTCATTAAATGTTCGTCCATCCAATCATTTAACGGTAACCCCACGATCACTGATGGAATGACCGCTAATAACACCTTACTCCAGAGAACCCAAGTATTTCGCTTTTCCGTGGTATCCTTGCGTGGTGACAACGGATTTAGTTTATGGAAATACAGGACAACGACCGCCATGATCGCCCCTAATTGAATCACAACGTTGAACATATCCGTAAACTGCGTGGACTGTTGCATCTTGATAAATTCGTCAACTAGGACTAAATGCCCCGTTGAACTAATTGGTAAGAATTCAGTAATCCCTTCAACAATCCCCAAGATTACCGCTTTAAAAATATCTAACACAATGGATTCCTTTCTTGTTGGCAATGATTATCGCTTGATAATCCCAATACATAAAGATTTACGACCATCCCCGATGGCCGGTATATCAACATTATAGCAAGCAGCTACTCAAGATAGTAGCGTCCATGTGTATTTTTTTGGTAAAGATTAATTTGTCAGCGCTGCCAACGCCGTACTAAATACATTTTGCGTTTGGTCATCAAAACAAACAATCGTGATTGTCTGAACCGTGTGGGCCGTTGTCTGCGCGGTTGCTTGTAACGTTTTTAACGCTAACGGTGCCGCAATTGATAGCGGAAAGTGATAGACGCCGGTACTGATAGACGGAAAAGCAACCGTTTGACAATGATTCTCAGCGGCCAAATTCAGACTGTTGCGATAACTGTTCGCTAACAATTGTAATTCATTATGCTGGCCACCTTGCCAAACGGGACCCGGCGTGTGAATCACATACTTCGCCGGTAGTCGAAAGCCCGGCGTAATTTTGGCTTCACCAGTTGCACAACCGTGTAATGGGCGACAGGCAGCCAGCAATGCTGGCCCAGCTGCCCGATGAATGGCACCATCGACGCCGCCACCACCAAGCAAACTCGTATTGGCCGCATTAACAATTGCATCAACGGTCATTTTGGTAATATCACCGTGAATGACTTTAATCTCAACCATCTTAAACTGCCCCCATAATCAGATTAACACTCGTTTGGGCCTGTTGTTTTAGCTGTGCCCCACTAGGATCCTGTTTTGCCAATAACTGAATGCCGCTGCGAACCTGCATTAAACTTGCTGCAGCCTCAGCGACCGTGGTCGGTAAGGTTTTAGCCCGAGGTGAAAGTAAACCGACGAGTCGGGTCTGTAAATCAGCATAGATCGTTTGCAGTTGGGCCATCAAGGACGCATCCTGCGACCCAATTTCGGCCATCAGGTTCACCATCAAACATCCTGCTGGCCACCGTTCACTCTGAAACGGCAGTCGCAAACAAGCCGCAATTAAAGCGGCCAATGGTGTTTGCCGCGCCCGCTCACGTTGAATCAATTGATCAAGTTGTTCATCTAACGTTATTTGATAGCGTTCAAGTGAACGGCGTAACGCAACCCGCTTACTGTGATACTGGCGATAAAACTGCGTTCGTGACAACTGGCTAACGGTGAGCAAGTCGTCAACTGTCGTTTGATAATAACCACGCTGCCAAAATTGAATCATCATTGCTGTTTCAACCACTGATGCGTCCTTAACAACCATGCTAAACCCTCCTGAACCTAACGCTACTACATTAATCAGCAATTAAATACTGAATTCCGCGAATAATCGACCATAAGTAGCTAGCCACTGCGACTAATCCAAATACCGCTAAAAGAACCACGGCCAACCAGCCACTATTAACGATACTGTCCATATAAATACCGCTAACGCCTAAAATAACGAGCAGTGTAATTCCTAAAATTGTCGGCAACAAATGTAACCAAAAAGCCCGTCCTGCAACCCGATGTGCTTCTGGATTAGTACTCGTCAGCAACCAAACAATTAATGGAAATAAAACTGGTAAGAATAAAATGCTTAAATAGCTCAACGCGTTAATCACCCGATTTTGTGTCATTGTTATAACCTCCCCCGATATTTATTTCGAGTATAGCGAAAGTCTGGTACTTCGGCAAATAATAAACAAATTGTTAAAATACTTAGGACTCTCCCAAGGTTACGCGCCGAATGTTAACTTACGACCACGGTCTGCTATAATAATGACATAACCTAACCTTGCAATCGCTAGTTGCCACTGTACAACCCGGGAGCGAACGGTTCATGTTAGGATTTAGGTGCATTAGTTAAGATGCGGAGGAAAAGAAAATGACGAAACGAATGAGTTTCAAATTTAAATGGGTTGCCCTCGTTGCCACCCTGATCGTTGGGCTTGGCAGCTGGCAAGTCCTTGCGCACGCTGACAGTAGCAGCGATGAACCAATTGTCACATTAGGCAGTAGCCTGACTAGCAGTCAAAAGACTGGGACGATCAACACGTTAACGGCTAGCTTGAACGGTGCCGATTATCAGACGCTAACTGTTAACGGCGATACTCTAGTTAAATACCTCAACCCAGCCGGTGAAAGTTTCACAAGTAGCTCAGGTGTGTGGTCCAGTGCGATGATTCAAAAAACAAGTTCTGGTTCTGGAATTAATGTCAAAATTTTAAATTATAATGGTAGTAATAACATCACCACTATTACGGCTAACCAGTATAAAAACGCCGCCCTAACGGCTGGGATTACCGATGCTAATATTTACGTCACATCAGCTACTCCAATCGACGGTTCGGGCGCACTAGCCGGTGTTTACGCGGCGTACGCAAAATCTGGTAACAGATTAAACACGAAGCAAGTAACCGCCGCCCAAGATGAGTTAAGTACTCTCAGTGGCATCACCCAAGCAAATAAGAGCAAGGATGGTTATACTGATTCCCAGTTGAACAACGCTGTGGCTGGTGCCAAAAAGGAAATGGCCCAAAAAGGAAGTAACATCACTAAAAACGAAATCACGACCATTGTCAATCAACAAATTACCAATAACAATTTAACAAATGTCATTACTAATAATCAAAAGACTGAAATTATTAATTTGTTAGTCAAGATCCGTGATTCAGGTGCATTAGATTCTTCAAGCTTTAAGACTCAAGCCAACTCGTTGATGAAGAACATTCAATCAAATGCCAAGGGTGTCTTCAGCAAACTCAATACTAAAGAAAATCAAAACTTGCTCCAAAAAATGTGGAGCGCGATTGTTAACTTCTTCAGCTCTATTTTCAAATCAATCTTTGGCTAATTATTAATCTCGGATACTCAAAATCGGACGACAAAACTGCAATCAGTTTTGTCGTCCGATTCTTTTTAAGCCTTGAAGCATACCATTAAATAACGATCACTGGCTTGGCAAACTATTCAATTGCCAAGTGATAGTTCCAGAATAATTTTTAGCCATCACACGACCACCCTTGACGTGCAACGCAACGTTATTAACATTCCAAATTTGTTGATTAGTCCCGACGCCTTGTTGACTAGTCGTCCCAGCTATTGACGTTTGTTGGGTAGCACCTGGGTTAACTTAATCACGGCTGGTAAAGTTGCCTGATTTTGGTCAGTTGCCGTAACCCATTTACTAGTACTAGCATTCAAATATTGCGCCGTTCCTGATGTTAACGTCACGTAACTACCCGTCATGGTCGTCCCATCAGTAGCTGTCAACGCTGATAATTGGGCCGTCAATTGCCAACCACTTGGGGTGTCCCGTGTATCAGTCACTTGTGTATACACACTATCCTGCCCATTTTTCTGACCACCAACTGTTGCATACTTCTGTCCATCAGTAGCAGTAGCCAATTGGTCTTCAGCGGCTGATGGTGACAACAATGGGTACGCTGTATCCATTGTTGGAATGCTGTGCTGTCCAAAGTTCAAATGTGTAGGTACAGCGTCCAACGATAATGGGCCCAAATTGTTCGTCCCGCCAGTCCCAGGCTTGCTAGGATCATCAGGATCAATTGGATTGACGATTAAATCCTTAGCTACTGTAAATATCGGTGCTGGTTGGAAAGTCGCATCATGATACTGCTGCCCATTTGGATAACTATTAGGATCAGGATTACGATTTCCTAGACTATCAGCCATATAAATAATAATCTTGTCACCAATTTTTAACGATAATCCGGTTAAGTTCAGTGACCAAGTCCCATTGGCATTGACAACCGTTTTGACATTAGTTTGAATCTGCCCATTCAATGCTAATGTGACCTGCGCACCTGGTTCTCCATTTTGACCACTCACCGTTCCTGTTGAAACTCTAATGGGGTCCGGTGATACCATTGTGGCCGGATTAGGCGGCGTCACATCAACCACCGTCCCGGTAGCCGTGACCGTCGTTCCACTGGTATTGCTAGTCGATGCTGTGACCGTCGTTCCAGCTTTTAAAAAGGTCCCGACATTAGCTGTTGCGTAGCCATTACTATCAGTTTGGGCAGTGATTGTCTTACCATTAACGCTATAACTCACGGTTAATTGCCCTGCACTAGCATACTGTGGAATATAATTAACCGTTCCGTCATCTTGAACACCATTAGTATCAGGAACCATCGCCACAATGACTCGCGTCCGCAGCTTCTGATCCGCATCTGTTAGCTTGGTTGTCCCATCATACGGATTATTAAATGCTAATTGTGGCTTCTGGTTAGTGGCACTAATCCGACGCATTTTAGAAGATAAATAATTACTTTGCAAATTACTATCCGTGGCCGTCACTGCTGAACCCTGTTGTAATAACTGAGATACGTTACTATACGAATAATCCGCACCGCCCGTAACCGATGATGCTAATTTCCACAAGCTAATATTACTATCTTGGATTTCAAAAGTGCCCACATTATCTTGGTTAATCGAACTAGCCGCTGCAGTCGTTCCAGTTGAGCTATTACGTAAATCCAAGTTGTTCGGATTAATAAATCGAACAGTAGCCAAACGCGCGTAATTTCCCGAAATAAGCGGTGCTCCCGTAGCAGCAATTACATAAATATTGGCACCACTACTACTTTGAATCGTCGAAGTTGCATTATCAGAAAAAGAGATTGGCGATTGACTTCTAGCTAGTGACGTTAGATTAACGGTGCTACCAGTATCCGCGTAAAAATTACGATGATATTGTGACCCATAAAAGTACTTGTTAGAGTATGCATTTCCTGGCACGCTAGCATTAAACGTGGCATTTTTACCCACATTAATACTTTCATACGCATCAAAAATAACCGGATAGGTAGTATAGGCGGTTGACGTAGAACTAGCAGGTCGTCGAATACAATTTAGCGTCGCGCCTTCTTCAACATTAACTTGCCGATTACCAGTTCCTTGATAGTCATAAACAAACCAGATAAATGAATTATCATCACCATTGGCTATTTTCGATCCAGTGAATGTCTGTCCAGCAGCTACATCAAAGCCACCACATAAGATGTTTTCTCGAACCGTTGTTACTCGGCAATTGCCGGTAATATTGACTTGGTTCCCTTGCGCACTAACAAATCGCCGACTTGTATTGGTATAACTAGTCCCACTTGGGACCGTAATATTACTAACATTAAATGTCCAATTCAAAGCCCCTCCGGCACCATCGCCACCGGTGGATGAGCCAATCAACCCCGCATCATTTCCAAAAGATCCGATTAATGATGCAAAATTCATAAAGGTCGCTGTATATTTCGTACTACTGGTAGCACCGTTGTACCTAGTGTGAAACCCAGCAGATCCAGTATTAACGCTATGTCCATTCCCATTCACAATAATATTACCGGATAGCCGTGAGTCCAAAGACCCTGCAGCGGCAGTCGGATTACTAATATCAGCCGTAATATTAATTTCATCAACACTCACATTCTTCCAAGCATCGACTAATTGAGACCATGTACTAACATCAACCACATTCCAACTCAGCTGAGCTAACCGAGTGATTGGTATTAATGGACTAGATTTGGCACTCGCCGTTGCTTGCTTAGTTGGTGCTGATGAGAACACTTGACTAGCAGTGGATGACGACGAGATGCTGGCCGAACTATCAGTTGTCTCACCCGCAGATTCCGTGACCGCTGACGATTGATTAGCAGCAGTTTCTTGTGAAGGCTCGCTACTGCTAGCACTCGTTTGGTTTACCGCCTGACTTGAAAGCGTCGTTGCAGCTGAACGTGAACTGTCCAAACTTGCTGCTGATGATGTCGCTTGTCGACTTGACGATGCCGTCGAACTATTTGTATCGGTTGCCGCTGAAGAACTAGCTGAACTCGTACTGGCCTGATCAGCCTGCGTTTGTGGTTGCTTAATCTCGACATTCAACGCCGGCCCTTTTTGATCATCGGCTACAGCAACTAACGCCAGTTTTTCTGCTTTAACAGCTGTTAATCTAATTGGTACCTTCGTTTGCGGATATTCATCTGACCACTGAACCGTTATCCTGCGCTTATCAGGATTGTACGCAACTGTCAGATGCTTAGCCGTAATTGTAAAGGCACCATTATCCCCCGTTGTGTACTGACTATCATCGAAAACCCGTTTTATTTGCTTAAACTCCTCTGGCCCATCTAAATTAACCTCGTTCGGTAAATCAATCGTATTTATTTTAGAGGCCGTATCACCAACCTGTAGTTCAACATCAAAATGTTGATTCGTTAAAATATTATCGCTAGCCGTTGATTTTGCAAAAGTTAACTGTGGTAACGTAGCTGCTTGAGCGGTCATATCGGCGCCTAAGCTTACCGTTGCACCAGCGGCTATGACTTGTAACAATACCATCAATATGACAACAATTGCTCTTAGCTTTTTGATAGTATCACCCCTTAGCGCTTATTTTGACGCCGTTTAATTACCCAGAATATGATTAAAGCAATGAGCAATAATACTAACAACACGATACCAATCAACCAACCCCAAGTAGTTGGAGACGTGACGTTAACAGCATCCGTAGCGCCAACTACAAAATCTTGCTTTAGCGACCAGACATGCGGCTTAGCGAACTTTTCATCCGTAGTTCGATACTTGACGTATAGAGTGTAAGTCCCAGGTAAAATGATCCCCCGATTAGTACGCCACTTTAACGGTAAGTCAAAGTTAGAATTAGGAGCCATCGAACTACTTTTTAGATCAGCCACCGCGAGCTTTTTGGTCTGCCCAGCTTTGCTAACGTAGGCAGTGACAGTCCCTTTGCCTAGAATTGAAGCGTAGTAATTTTGAATATTACCGATAACTGTCTTGATGCCACTCCGCTTTTTTAATTGAACATCAGCCAAGCGTAATTTTGGCAATGGATCACGATTTGACGTTAGTTTGATCCCCACATTGTAGGCATATTCGCTAGTTAACGTCGCCCCCTTGGTTTTAAGATGTTGATCTGCAATTTTAACTTGCCAACTTCCTAAAATAATCCCTTTGTTCAATTTCGTTGGCGTTTTTAACTGTGCCCGCACGATCCGTGATTTATTAGCTGGGATCGTCGTTTCCTCATCCGGTACGGTAATAATATCAGCTAGTTTTACTTTTAAACTAGTATCATCATTCAGATTAGCAGCACCATAATCAATAACACCTTTCGCATTAGTATACGATTGTAGGAATTGATTTTTGACTTTAATTTCATGATTTGAGCGATTATTAACACGCATCGCTAACGAATATGTTCTCTTCGGTTGAATTTTAAAATCCCAATAATAAGCGTCCTTTGATAATTGTTGCTTTTCATTAAGCATTGGCTGAACATCAAAAGTTACCGCATTATTGGCCGTGTCAGCAGCATGGCCAATCACAGTCATACCAGCCAACAAAGTCATTATTAGGGTTAACATCCCTAATAATAGCTTCTTATTCCAGCCGTTCATAAAAGGGCCTCCCTTCAAAAAAACGAGTTAACTATTCAACATAGCCACTCGTTTTCGTTCATTAAGCCGTTGGTGTCGAGTTCAATGTCCAAACAATATTCCCTGAATAATTCTTAGCGGCTGCGTGACCACCTTTAACATGTAATTGCACATTATTAATATTCCAGTATTGTTGGTTGACCCCCGTACCTTGACCGTCACCAACTTTAGACCCTGCCGTGGCTGTTGCAACATCGGTTGTCGATGAAGCGCCGGCATTGAGCACAATTGGTGTTGCAACGGTTGCCTGGTTCGCATCCGCCGCAGTGACCCAAGATTGTTGATTAGCTTCCCCTGTCAGATATTGTGGTGTCCCACCACTTAAAACAACTGACGCGTTCGTTAACACTTGGCCGTCAGAAGCCGTAATATCAGAAAGCTGTGCCTTTAATTGCCAGCCAGCACCAGTCCCCCCGTGAGTCAGAAACTTGCGTGTAAATGATATCATTACCATTTTTCTTACCACTAGTCGTCACATTTTGGGTCTTATCATCATTAGCTGTCGCAAGGCTCTCCTGACTAGCATCTTTTGAAAGTAAAGTGTAGGCCGTATCAACATTAGGTTGCGTATGCGTCCCAAAATTAAGATACGTTGGTACCGCATCTAACGAAAGTGGCCCGCTGTTCCCAGTACCACCGCCGCCAGGATTATCCGGATTGTCTGGATCAACAGGATTAGTCGAACCACCGTTAGACGTAAACGAAACATCTGCTTGAGACTTTCCAGTTGAAGGCAAGGTGTCCGCGGAAGCTCCCAAATTATTGAATGATAAACAAGCAATACTGGCTACTGAAACCAGCATAGCTGCTTTGAGCGTACGTGACTTTGTCATAAGTCAATTCCCCCTAAAATTTAATTAGCATATTAATCTTCTTCATCAATAGCGCGTAATACCTTTTTGTACAAACATATTAATATTTAAATCAATATTATAAATTCACCTTTATTAATAAACTTTTAGCAAACTAATTGACGAAGAATATTTATATGTCTGTACTGGATAACTTAAATCAGTCATTATCCTTGAACCAATTAAAGCATACCAATTAAAGTTAATCAAGTACACTATTATGTACGTTTACTATTTGTATAAAATTCACTATTTTTGTAACTTATGGGGGAGGAACTGTCCATTGAATTTTCCAGAGCTCAAACTTTCTCAAACAGAACGCGATTTCAATTTTGATTTTGCTATATTGGAACATGATTTAAGTTATTTTTTCGAAAAGCGTTGTCTTGACTACGCCTTGGAACATATCAATAGATTTAATCACAAAATCAAGGATAACTTATACAACGTCCGCCCACTCATTCTAAAAGAAGCCTTAATTTCACTAACCTGTGATCTAGCAAGTGTCAGCTTTTATCATTATTTGAACATGATCACATTCGTTAACTTAAGAAAGGACATTTTGCATTACCTCACAACAACAACACTAACGAATGATGATTTTATGCCACTTTTAGAGTCAATCGTTAACAATTATTTTAGCAATCTTGATACACTTGATATTCCAATTGATGGTACCCGCCTCTCTAAGCAAGTCGCGCTAGTTGTCTATTATATTGATAATCATTGTGATGAGCCATTAAGAGCAAATACCATCTTAGAAGAACTGACGTTAGATCCTGAATACACTAAGCGTAAATTTCGTAAAGAACTAGGGTTTACCATCAACTTCTACATTCGCCACGCTAAATTACAGCGAGCAAAGCAATTATTAATTAATACCCATCTTCCTATAGGTGAAATTGCAGAAAGAATCAACTTCTACAATAGCGCCGAATTTGCACGCCAGTTTCAAAAAGAATTCGATATTACTCCGAGTAAATATCGCGAGTTGAATCAAATTTTTTATAAAGAAGAATAAATAGGATATTTACTTTGTACAATAAAATATTTTTTTGTGTTTTAAAATTCGCATATAAGTTTAATCACTCTTAAACTTGATATTAATTCTGCAATATCAAGCAAGCTCCTAACCAAACCTTGAACGCGCTATTAGGTTAAAAGGCAACCAAAGTTCATATGAGTAAGACGAGTATTTGTCCGCTCGTCTTATTTATACAAATCACCCAATCAATGTGACTACTATACAAACAGTAAGCGCTCACTTTTTCCAAAAATAATTACTAATAAGTCTTATTTTAAGTACAAGCACGGATTATATCTGATAGCGCAAACAACCAGCTTGACACCTATTACCATCGAGACTTCATAGCACCTATCGTCTTGATCATTTCCGAATCACGATCAGTGGTCATTAATGATTATAAAAACAACCCTGTTAGCACCAAAAGACGCCAACAGGGTTGTTTTTGTAATTATCTTTAATTGTAACTGACACTCAATTAAGCTTCAGCCCGCTTCAAATCAGTATCAGCATACGTTGTCTTTTTAGTTTGCTTGCTAGCATCTTCATTAACAAACTTGTCCATAAACTCTTCAACCAAGTTCAAAGTCTGATATTGTTTAGCTAAACTGAAGCTTTGACGCCATTCCCGGTTGCGTTGAATCAATTCAGTAAAGACTTCATGTTCAATCCGAGCGCCTTCTGGTGTTAACTTTAAAACTTTGTTACGACGGTCATGGTCTTCAGCTTCTTGATATAAGTAATCTTTCCGTAATAAGCGACCAATTAAGCGTGAGATTGCTGAACGCGTCACACCGTGACTTTCGGCAATATCCATCAGACGGATCTTACCTTTTGCTTCAGCAATATCATATAAAATGTAAAATTCATCCAAAGTAATCCCATGTTCCGTTGCAGGTTCAGCAAACATATCTGATAAGTTTTTAAAGCCATGTAAATACATATGGCTAAAGCGATTAAAAAATTCCATATCTTCATTCATTATTCAAGTCTCCCTTTCACTAGTCGAATTATCATTAAATTCCCAATCATAATTCGCCCCATACTTTTTTCATAAATTAGTAAGCGTCGTTTATCATTTCCCCGCTTTAAAGTGTACTAGTATATTTTACGAAATACAAGTAATTTAGATTACTTTAATATTAAATTTTTATTTCAGTACTCAAGTCAAGGGTCGCGTGTTTATGCAGATACGTGATGAATTGCTGATAATAATAGTCAGTATTATACTTGGCTGTGCTCAAATAAATTTGATCAATTTTCTCAGTATTCTCACCTAATAACAAGTAAAACGCTTGGTCGATATTTTCTGCAATCATGCCAACACTAGCTCTTAGAATTTTACGCTTGAAAAAAACAGCCATACCACCAGATAACGCGAAGTTCAACGCGTATCTAATCATAGCAGCTTCACCTTCTACGCCGATAGCTTCTAGCCAGTCTAGTGTCACTAGCACCATCTCAGTCGTCAGTTCCGGACTCTCGAAGATGTCCTGAATAAAGTGTTCCATGGTCGGATTTTCATCTAACATCCGCAAAACAAAGCTCATTTGAATCATTGTTCGCTGATACGAAGACAGCATGGTCAGCTGTTCATTACTATAGATAAAAGCACTAAGCGTCAACTCATTTAACATCGTACTTAATAAAACGATTTTCTTCGGGAAATAGTGTTGTAGCAACGACTTACTGATATCACAGGCAATGGCAATGTCCTTCATCTGAACGTTCGCATACCCCTGCTCGGCAAACAAGCGAAACGCTGTATTAACAATCTCCATTCGCCGTTGCGTGTTCCTTCTTCGTGGCAAGAAAGGTGCCTCCCTATCACTGATTTTCAATCATTCTCTTTTAATAAACTATACTAATATAGCTTTGAACGCAAGTGATAATTTAATTGGAAAGTTAATTAATAACAGCCTCAACTATCAAAATGATCATTACTTATCAATAAAATCCGCGAGTACTTCCAACTACAAGTTAGTTAACAACCACTGCGGCTTAACGTCTTAATCGTCTAAACGCACTAGCAGCTATTCATCAGCCAAAAAAGAAAACGCTTTCTTATGTGAAAGTTTGTGCTAAAATTAACTTATCAACTTGCAGGGAGGCTACAATATGAGCACTAAAAATTCTTATCAATTAGCCGATATCGGTCGTCATAATCCGATCTTTTCACAGATCCGTTCTACCGTTGAAACGGCCTTTTACGGTAACAATATGCACCACGTTGATGATGTCGCCGCCGCCTACCACCGCGCCACCAAGGACCCCGGAACCGTTATTACGGACCTCCCAATCTATCGCGCAACGGATTTAGGCTTACCAGCTGATGCAAAAATGTTAATTGCCAATACAGGTAAGGTTGTTGGCCGAACCGCACAAGCGCGCCGGATTCTAGGCAACCCGGGCGTTAGTGAAGCCGATATGGCCGGACGCCTACGCCAAGCACTATTTGCTAGTGCTCACAAGGACTTCATCACGACGGACGTTCTAGTCGGTTTAGACGAAGATTTCATCGTGCGGGCCCACCTCGCGATTCCGGACGGCTTTGCCAATAATCTACTTTCTTACATGCTTAACTTCCAGCCCATCACCACTGCTTATCAAGAAATGTTCGATCGGTCCGTTGCCTATCCAGAAGGCGATATTTACATTTACGCTGACCCTACTTACCATGATCCAGATTATCCAGACGGCCTGGCTATTTTTGATCCGCAACATAATACGGCTGCCATTCTAGGAATGCCATACTTTGGTGAGTTGAAGAAATCGACTTTGACCTTAGCTTGGTCGATCGCCCATCGTCACGGCTTCGTTGCTTGTCACGGTGGCTTGAAGGCCTTCCACTTCAAGAACAAGCAAGACCAAGTCTTCGCCATGTTCGGGTTATCAGGTTCCGGTAAGTCAACACTAACCCACGCTAAACACGGCTATAAATACGATATCACCGTTCTCCACGACGACGCCTTTGTCATCAATCGCAAGGATGGTAGTTCCGTGGCCCTCGAGCCTTCTTACTTTGACAAAACCAATGACTATCCGATGACGTCCGATGAGACCAAGTATTTTATGACGATCCAAAACGTCGGCGTCACCTTAGACGATCAGGGTCGCAAGGTCCTTGTCACTGAAGACCTACGCAACGGTAACGGCCGGACGATCAAGTCACGGTACGCTTCGACTAACCGGGTTGATAAGGAAGCCGCTCCCATCAATGCAATCTTCTGGATTATGAAAGATGATAGCTTACCACCCGTGATTAAAGTAGATGATCCCGTATTAGCAGCGACATTCGGCGCCACTTTAGCGACCAAACGGAGCTCGGCCGAAAATATTATTGGTAATGTCGACCGTAACGCCCTAGTGATCGAACCATTTGCAAACCCATTTAGGGTCTATCCACTATCAGAAGATTACCATGATTTCAAGGCACTCTTCGAAGAACGCCATTTAGATTGTTACCTATTGAATACTGGCTTCTTTGGCGATAAGAAGATTCCTAAGGAAATTACCTTGGGTGCGCTGGAAGCCATTGTCAATGATACGACCAAGTGGGAGTCATTCGCAGGCTTGGAGCACATGCAAAACCTAAAGTTAGCTGATTTCCCAGTTGATTATGCCAATGCAGACTACCGTAACTTGGTCGCCACTCGTTTAGGAATTCGGGCTAACTTCATTGATCAATATCAACACAACAATCATGACCAGCTTCCCCATGAGATTACTGATATTCTAGTCCACCTACAAGATCAATTAAAACAACCAATTACAAAATAGGATGGTATTCGTTCCCCGCTTCAGACCAATTAAGGTTATAATAAAAGTAGCAGGTATATGGCACTGAACTTTTACGAATTCTAAAAATCGGGGTGAGGAGCATGGAACTACCATTAAGTCAATTATCAGAAAAGCTCATCAGTTTTGAACGCGAGCACCATCTTACAGATAACGACCTTGCGTTTGGCAGTCAATTATCAGTTGAACGGATTCACAACATTAAATCTGGTGAAGCAACGCCAACTCAGGAAGAACTGCAACTGTTGAAGAAATTCATGAATAGCAAAGCCAAAGCTTAACTGCTAGTTCAGCGATAAAGCCTAATTGGGGCAAAGATCCTCACTAAAAACTGGTCGTCCATTCGACCAGTTTTTTTGTTACCTACCATCCGGATTGCGTTTTAATTTACCCTGTTATCACCTCGTGCTATACTCGGCACAACTTATAAAGATAAGGGTGACCAACATGGCAATGTTATACGGTAAACACAATCATGAAGCTGAAGAATACTTGGAACCAGTCTTTGGTGCGCCTTCTGAACAACATGATCTTCCTAAGTATCGGTTACCAAAGCATTCATTATCCCCTCGAGAAGCCGATCGCTTAGTTCGTGATGAACTATTAGATGAAGGCAATTCACGACTGAACCTGGCAACTTTTTGTCAGACCTATATGGAACCCGAAGCCGTTGAATTGATGAAGGATACGCTGGCTAAGAATGCCATCGATAAATCTGAGTACCCCCGCACGGCCGAGATTGAAAATCGGTGTGTGAACATTATTGCCAATCTGTGGCACGCGCCTGATGACGAACACTTTACGGGTACCTCTACGATTGGCTCCTCTGAAGCTTGTATGTTAGGCGGTTTAGCAATGAAATTTGCCTGGCGTAAACGCGCTCAAGCGGCAGGCTTAGATTTGAATGCCCATCGACCTAACCTTGTTATTTCGGCTGGCTATCAAGCTTGCTGGGAAAAGTTTTGTGTCTACTGGGACGTTGACATGCACATGGTCCCAATGGATGAGCAACACATGGCCCTTGACGTTGACCACGTCTTAAACTACGTGGACGAATACACAATTGGTATCGTCGGTATCATGGGCATCACTTATACCGGTCAATATGACGACCTAGCCGCACTCGATAAGGTCGTTACTCACTACAATCGTCAGCATTCCAAATTACCAGTCTACATTCACGTTGACGCAGCGTCAGGTGGCTTCTATACCCCATTTATTGAGCCGCAACTCATCTGGGACTTCCGGTTGGCTAACGTCGTTTCGATCAACGCCTCCGGGCACAAGTACGGTTTAGTTTATCCCGGGGTCGGCTGGGTCGTTTGGCGTGATCGTCAGTTTTTACCGCCAGAATTAGTCTTCAAAGTTAGTTATTTAGGTGGAGAGTTGCCGACAATGGCGATCAACTTCTCACATAGCGCAGCCCAGCTCATTGGACAATACTATAATTTCATTCGCTTCGGTATGGACGGTTACCGCGAGATTCAAACAAAGACTCACGATGTTGCCCGCTACCTGGCAGCCGCTCTGGATAAAGTTGGTGAGTTTAAGATGATCAATAACGGACACCAACTCCCTCTGATTTGTTACCAACTAGCCCCGCGCGAAGATCGCGAATGGACCCTTTATGATTTATCGGATCGCCTATTAATGAACGGTTGGCAAGTACCAACGTATCCTTTACCTGCTAACCTGGAACAACAAGTCATCCAACGAATCGTCGTTCGGGCTGACTTTGGCATGAATATGGCCCACGATTTCATGGATGACCTGACCAAGGCTGTCCATGACTTAAACCAAGCCCACATTGTCTATCATCATGACGCGGCACCTAAGAAATACGGATTCACACACTGAATCATCACGTTATTTTGAATAAAGTAGCCAAACTCCAGAAAACAATTAATATCGCTCACGCATACAAAAATAGCATCATCCTAATTCTGACGAACTAAGATGATGCTATTTGTCCATTTAAGGAACGTTAATTACATGTGGATAGCAAAGCTTGGTGTATAGTAAGCAGTGCTCTTAATTGAAACAGATTCGCCGTAAGTTGGTGATGCGATGTATTGGCCACCGCCTAAGTAAATCCCAACGTGGTAAGGTGCTGAATCAGAACCCCAGAAGACCAAGTCGCCAGCTTGTGCTTGGCTGAATGATACGTGAGTACCAATCGTTGCTTGGGCATAAGTAGTCCGACCAATTGAACGACCAACCTTAGCAAAGGCAGCTTGCGTGAATGCAGAGCAATCCATTTGTTCGTAAGGTGTGCCAATGAAAGTCTTGCCAGCAGCAATTACTGAACTGTATGATGCAGTTGAACTAGTTGTTGCTGAAGCACGGTAGGCTGTTGCAGTAGCAGTCGTTGTTGATGAACTGTTCGTTGTTGTGTTACTTGCAGTTGAGCTAGCTTGTGAACTCGTTAAAGTAGCAGCTGATTGCGTGCTAGTAGACGATGCTACTGAAGTTGAGCTTTGTGATGCTTGTGAAGCTGAACTTTGGCTAGCAGAGCTTTGTGAAGTTGCTGAACTAGTTACAGCACTTGAACTAGCTTGTGAAACTACTGAACTCGTTGAAGCACTTGAAGTTACACTGCTTGCACTAGCAGTTGAAGTACTACTCGATTGCGCAGCTACTGAGCTACTTGATACTGCTTGGCTCGTACTACTTGCACTAGTAGTTGATGAGCTGGTTGCAGCAGCACTAGTAGTTGAACTAGCAGCTTGTGAACTCGTTGAAGTTGCAGCACTAGTCGACTTGGCACTGCTTGCACTAGCAGCGGTCTTCTTAGCCGTAACCTTTTCACCGGTCTTAACACCAGGAATATTGATGGTCTTACCAGCAATAATCATATTAGGATTGCTTAAACCATTAGCTTCAGCAATCTTGTCAACAGAAACATTGTACTTTTGTGCGTATGCCCAAACAGTGTCCCCTGCTTTGATTGTCATTGAATCGGCATTGGCAACTGCTTGACTAGTAACTAACATACCAGCTAAAGCAGCAGTTCCTAACATCACTTGTTTAATATTTACTTTCACTTTAATAATGATCACTCCAAAAAGAATGTCACGTATGTACTTCAAGCCAACGTCTATACTACTCAATTTGTGTTACATACCAATACCAGCAAAATAACAATATGTTACGAAAGTTACAAAACCGTAACAATAATTAGCCATCGTAACATTTTCGCGCTGAAACCCTATCATACCGGCATCGTTTTATTACTAAAATTTGAAACTATTTAGCAACTTTGACGAAAAAAAGTTATTTTTATTTTAAAAAGCCGAATTTCCAGTGACAATTCCTGGAAATTCGGTTAAATTTCAATTTAATTACGACCAAACGTTCGGCTAATTTGGACTATTTAGATATTCGTTGGCGATGATGCGTTCGCGGTAATCCTAATAGCCATCGAATATCATTACCCGTAAAGTTCAACTTCAAGAATTCGCCACTTTGTCCCTGTTGATACATGGTCGGTAATACCTGGTCTTGCAACTTGATCACTTGCTGTGCGATCTCTTCGTCAAATAAATATTGCCGTGTCGCGGCAGCAATTTCACCGACCGTAAAAATCTGAGCAGCATTAGCAAATATCTGCTCTTTGCCCAGCGCCAACTGGGCTTGTTTAAACTGGGCGTAGGACTGATCCAAGACTTGGCCTGCTTGAGTTTCCAATGCGGTTACTGTGGTCATGATGCGCACCTCCTAAATTTATTCCTATTGTAACCGCCACCGCTGACTTTGACCACGCTAAACCATGCTTTTTAAATAAAATTTGCTATACTAAAATGACAAAGGGGAAATTAACTTGACGAATACAGACAATCGTTATTATCAACCAACCGACATCAAAGATGCACTTCAAACAATCCAAAAATTATTTAATACTTATACCGATGCCCCATTAACACCCGAATTAATGGCCTACCATCAAAAATTAGTTAATCAGTTAGCTACTAATTTATTACCACTAGCACAACAACAACATGACAAATTACGGATCACCCAAATTAATTCAATGATGGCCGTTATGCAAGATTGGCTAAAATTAAGGCTGAATGGTCAAGTCTTCGGCGGCAAAATGCAACACTTCAAGTTTGTCAGCAACCAAAAAGCACAGTACAAACGACGAGTGCATAAAATTCGTGGCAATCAAAATCATCGTGCTAGTCGCCATTGATGACCAAACTAGACTTGCACGACTAGCATTTTGCGGTATACTAAAAGTGTATTGGGCCCTTAGCTCAGTTGGGAGAGCGCCTGCTTCGCATGCAGGAGGTCGTCGGTTCAAATCCGGTAGGGTCCATTTTAATAGACGTCAAAAATAAGGTGTGTTGCAATCGAAGTCGATTGCAACACACCTTGTTTTCGCTTCTAAGTTACATTTGCACTTTTTTAAGTAACATTGCGTTATTTCAAAACAAATACTATTTATTCGTTTGTTACCTAATAAACTAATCGTGCAGTTTTCCTCTTATATGAATTGTAACTGACGAATTGCCCCCGTAACATATCAAATAATAACTACCGCTCGTTTTATTTAGTTTTCCAGAAAACTTATGTGAACCTTTACTAGTTCTTACAGTACCAAACTTTTTATCTGGACCGACTACACTATGATATAAGCTAGCGTATGTTTTTCCTGCACCTGTTTTACTGGTAATCTTTAAATACCCATACTTTCCATTTCGCAAATAGTGCCAAACACCATTAGTTTTACCATTGGATCGTCCATTCGCTGATCCGTAAGTTTTATATGAAACATTGACACTTTGAGATGCTGCATATGCATTTAATGTGATTGTTCCACTTACAAATAAGATCATAGTCATTAGTAAAATAGCTTTTTTCATATCTTCTCCTTTAATTAAAAAACTCTAAACATATCTGATTCTATGTTAAATATTGGTTTTATCACTTTATAAATACAAAATCCCAATAAGTAACCTAGCAAATTCAAAATGAGATCATTTATATCAAACGTTCTACTTCCAAGATAGAAAAAGGCCATTATTAATTGTGTCATCTCAATTCCAATAGTTGTAAGTATTCCTACACAAATATTAAATTTAAACGCACTCAATTTGTGCGGCCAAAGATAGGCAATCAAAATCGACAGTGGTAGTATTAGCGCAATATTGCCCCAAATTTGTATTGGTGTGTACTTACTAATTTCCAAAACATTAAAATTAGCCAGATACTGTTTTCCGAAACCATAACGATATGCTTTTGATCCAAATTTAAAAATCATCATCGGAAAAATCGTCACTTTTATCAGAGCATAAATATAGATAAAAAACATTATCAATCCACTTATTCTAAAAAAAGTCACGCGTTTTTTAGAAATTTGCCTAACAAGGATTGCCAAAAATAGCGGGATTAAAACAATTAATACAACCCCAGAATCAACAATATAGTCTGGGCCAAAGCCATGACCATTAATCATCATAATTACATTACCTCCCATAAATTTATTTCCGGCTATAAAATTTTGCCGTTATACTAGATTATCTGGCTAATAATCAAATCTTCAAAGAATATATTGGTTGCTGTTAGAAACTGGCGGGCGCTTTTATCTAATCATCACTAAAGAACCTAGCAGGTTACATAGGTAGTGAGGTGTACCCCAAAAGTTAAAGTAAATATTTGCTTGTCTTTCCTAGGCGGCA